>NZ_JALPKQ010000013.1:0-119760 GCF_051383655.1 Geodermatophilus sp. CPCC 205761 | reverse complement strand
GCCGCTGGTCACGATGACGACGGTCAGCAGGGCGGCGGCCCGGGCGGCGCGACGGGCGGCCAGCCGCTCCCGGCGCGCGGCGGCCCGCAGCACCAGCAGGTAGGCGACCACCAGGACGTCGAGCACGCCATGGGCGATCCACACCCAGGGGCTCCACACCAGCGCGCCGACCAGCGCCAGAAGCGCGAGCGCCACCAGCCCCGCCAGCATCCGCCGGCGCACCGCGTGGACGTCGACCCGCAGCTCGCCCGAGGTCAGCAACGCAGCCCGGTCGATCGAGACGCGCTCGGTCTCGGCGTGGACCGCGGGGTCCACCGTCCGTCGCCGTTGCAGCGTCCGGCCGGAGTCGGCCAGGCCGGCTCGAGCCGTCTGCGCATCACCGCGGGTCACCACCATGGGCACCAGCACGACGAACCACAGCACGACCAGCGCGGCCAACAGCACGCCCGATCCCATCCAGAACACCACCCGTCACATGAGTCACTCGCCCGGCGAAGTTAAGGCCTGCGGTCACCCGGACGAGGGAGGCGCGCGGGCGTGTCACTGATGTGTTGTGTGACTGGAGTGCCGGTGGGGCGGCGTGTCGACATGGAGCCACCCGGGGACCGGTCGGGTGCGTGGTATGCGGGCGCGCTCAGTGCGGCGCGCGGGCCCGCCACGTGGCGAGGACGCCCTGGGGCGAGTCCTCGGCCAGCAGCGCGAAGGTGAGGTGGTCGCGCCAGTCGCCGTCGATGTCCAGGTACCGCCGCAGCAGCCCCTCGGACCGGAACCCCAGCCGCTGCACCAGGCCCTGGCTCGGGATGTTCTCCGGCCGGATGTCGGCCTGCAGCCGGTGCAGCCGCGCCGGCCCGAACGCGTGGTCGCACACCAGGGCCACCGCCAGCGAGGCCATGCCGCGCCCGGCGACCGACCGGTCGATCCAGTAGCCCAGGTTGCCCGAGCGCAGCGCTCCCCGGACGACGTTGTCGATGGTCACCTGGCCGGCCAGCCGGCCCTCGACGCGGACGACGAACGGCAGCGTCGTCCCCGCCGCCGCCCGCCGCAGGACCGCCCGGCGCATCGCGCGGTAGGCCTGCGGGGTGTGCCGGGCCGACCACGGTGCGGCCGCGGTCGGCTCCCACGGCGACAGCCACGCCTCGTTGGCCAGCCGGACCTGGCTCCACTCCTCGGCGTCCCGGCGCCGAGGCGGGTGCAGCTCGACCGATCCCCACGCCAGCCGCGCGGGCCAGCCGGGGTGCAGTGCGGGATCGACCACGAGTCGGTCAGCCGCCCAGCAGGAGGGGCATGACGGTGACCAGACCCCCAGCAGCCACCTCGGTGACGTCGTCGTCGACGACGATCAGGCAGTTGGCCCGCGCCATGCGGGCGAGCATCGCCTCGTCGCCGTCGCCGAGCGGCTCGACGACGTAGCCGCCGTCGGGGTGGCGCATGACCTGCCCGTGCAGGTACTGCCGGTAGCCCAGCGGCGAGAGCAGCCGCTCGGCGGCGATCGCCTGGACGGTGCGGCGGAACAGCTGCCGCTTGCCGAGCATCAGCCGGATGGCCGGGCGCACGAACACCTCGAAGGCGACCAGCGCCGCCACCGGCTCCCCGGGCACGCAGATCACCGGGACCGAGTCGCGCCCGAGCCGGCCGAACGCCTGCAGCGGGCCCGGGTGCATGGTCACCTGGGCGAAGTCCATCTGGCCGAGCTCGGTCAGCACCTCGCGCACCATGTCGCCCTCGGTGGCGAGGGTGCCGGCGATGAGCACCAGGTCGCTGCGGAGCAGCTGGCTCTCGATGACCTCGCCCAGCCGCCGGCGGTCGGCGGGGAGGATGCCCCACCGGTAGGCCTCCGCCCCGGCGTCCCGGGCGGCCGCGGCGAGCGCGTAGCTGTTGACGTCCACGACCTGCCCGGGGGCCGGCGAGGTGCTGATCTCGACCAGCTCCGACCCGGCGGACAGCACGGCCACCCGCGGCCGGGGGCGCACCTGCACGCGGTCGCGCCCGACCGCCGCGAGCAGGCTGATCTGCGCCGGCCCGATCGGGGTCCCGATCTGCACCGCGGTGGTGCCCGGCGCGACGTCGTCCCCCGCGCGGCGCACGTAGCCGCCGGCCTCGACCGGGGCGTGCACGGCGACGGTCACCGCGCCGCGGTCGGTCCACACCGCCGGGACGACGACGTCGGCGCCGAGCGGCAGCATCGCCCCGGCGGCCACTTTCTGCGCCATGCCGGGGCCGATGGACGTCGTCGCGGTGGGGCCGGCCACCGTCTCGCCGACCACGGACAGCAGGGCCGGCTCGGCGAGGCTCGCGCCCTCCACGTCCAGGGCCCGCGCGGCGTACCCGTCGAGCGCGGCCTGGTCGAACGCCGGCAGCGCCCGCTGGCTGACCACCTCCTCGGCGCAGAGCAGGCCCTGCGCGTCGAGGACGGCGAGCTCGATCGGGTCCGGCTGCGGCACCGCGGACAGGATCTCGTCGAGGTGCTGCTCGACACCCCGCGGCACGGCCGGCTCGGGTGTGGCCGGAGGCGGCGGCACCTGTCCGCGGTCGATCGCGCTCGTCTCGTGCTGGGGGGCCGGCGCCTCGCGCACGGGGGTGCCCTGGCGGAGGTCCAGCGCCGTGGTGTCCCGCTGCCGCGGGAGCGTCCCGCCCGTGTCGTCCTCGATCATCCCCACCACGGCGGTCGATGTTCCCCCTTGACGGCCGAGGATCAGGCCTCCGACGCGCCCGTGTCCGGCAGGTCGGCGACGAACTCGGTCAGCCAGGCCCGCAGCGGGGGCCCGAGGTCGTCGCGCTCGGAGGCCAGCTGGATGACCGCCTTGAGGTAGTCCAGCCGGTCGCCGGTGTCGTAGCGGCGGCCGCGGAAGACCACGCCGTGCACGGGCTCACCGCGCTCGACGAGCGTCGCGAGGGCGTCGGTCAGCTGGATCTCGCCGCCGCGGCCGGGGGCGGTCTCCCGGAGCACGCCGAAGACCTCGGGCGCCAGCACGTAGCGGCCGATGATCGCCAGGCTGGACGGCGCCTCGTCGACCGGCGGCTTCTCCACCAGGCCGGTGATGGTGACGACGTCCCCCTCGGCGTCCTCCACCGCCACCGCGCCGTACTTGTCGATGTTCTCGGGGCCGACGTCGAGCAGCGCCACGACCGAGCCGCCGTGCTCGGACTGCACCTGCAGCATCTGCTCGAGCAGGTGGTCGCGGGCGTCGATGATGTCGTCGCCGAGCAGGACGGCGAACGGCTCGTCCCCGACGAAGGCCGCCGCCTGCAGCACCGCGTGGCCCAGCCCGCGGGCCTCCCCCTGGCGGACGAAGTGCACCTGGGCCACGTCGGTGGAGGCGTGCACCGCGCTCAGCCGCTCGGCGTCGCCCTTCTTCTCCAGGGCGGTCTCCAGCTCGGGGTGGCGGTCGAAGAAGTCCTCGATCGCGGCCTTGTTGCGCCCGGTCACCATGAGCACCTCGCCCAGGCCCGCCCGGGCGGCCTCCTCGACGATGTACTGCAGCGCCGGCCGGTCGACGACCGGCAGCAGCTCCTTGGGCACCGCCTTGGTGGCGGGCAGGAAGCGGGTGCCCATCCCGGCCACGGGGATGACGGCCTTCCGCGTCGGTCGGGGGCTCGCAGTCGCCATGTGCGGAGCCTAATCAGGGCCCGGGCGTCCGGCCCCGGCGTGCCGGGGACCAAGGCTTGGCTAGCCTTCTGAGGTGACCCTCCCGGACGACGTGGCCGCCGCCAAGGCCGCGCTGCGCGCCGACTTCCTGGCCCGGAGGAACGCCCGCCCCGCCGGGGAGCGGACCGCCGCGACAGCCGCGCTGACCGCCGCACTCCTGCGCGGGCTGGCGGGCGTGCGGACCATCGCCGCGTTCGCCCCCGACCCGGCCGAACCCGGGGCCGGGCGGCTGCCGGCCGCCTACACCCAGCTGGGCGCGCGGGTGCTGCTCCCCGTCGTCCCCACCGAGGGCCACGAGCTCGGCTGGGCGGTCGACAGGGGCCGGCTGGCACCGGGGCGCTTCGGCCTGCTGGAGCCGGTCGGGCCGCGGCTCGGGCCGTCGGCGATCGGCGCCGCGGAGGTCGTCGTCGTCCCGGCGGTGGCGGTGGCGCGCTCCGGCGTCCGGCTGGGCCGCGGCGGCGGCTACTACGACCGGGCGCTGCGGCACGTCCGCGCCGACGCCCGGCTCGTGTCGCTGGTCTTCGACGACGAGCTGGTCGACGACCTGCCGTCCGAGCCGCACGACCGCCGGGTCACCGCGGTCGTCACCCCCTCGGGAGGCTGGCAGGCGTTACCGCCCGGTCACTGACACAGTGATCACGCCCGTCGTCGCCGATGCCGAGGGAGCGCTCGATGTCACCCGAGATCGTCACCATCATCGCCCTCGTGGTGATCTTCGCGATCGCCACGTTCCTGCCGATCAACATGGGCGCGCTGGCCTTCGTCGCCGCCTTCGTGGTGGGCACCCTCTCCGTGGGGCTCACCACCGACGAGATCCTCGCCGGCTTCCCCGCCGAACTGGTCCTGACCCTGATCGGGGTCACCTACCTGTTCGCGATCGCGCAGAACAACGGCACCGTCGACCTGCTGGTCCGCGGCGCGGTGAAGCTGGTCGGCGGCCACGTGGCGGCGATCCCGTGGATCATGTTCTTCGTCACCGCGGTGCTCACCGCGATCGGCGCACTCTCCCCCGCCGCGGTGGCGATCATCGCCCCGATCGCGCTGACCTTCGCCGCGCGGCACGGGATCAGCCCGCTGCTGATGGGCATGATGGTCATCCACGGCGCCCAGGGCGGCGGCTTCTCCCCCATCAGCGTCTACGGCGTCACGGTGAACGACATCGTCGAGGAGGCCGGCCTGCCGGACGCCTCGCTGCAGGTCTTCCTCGGCAGCCTGTTCTTCAACCTCGCGATCGCGCTGGTGCTCTTCTTCGTGCTCGGCGGCCGCAAGCTGATCGGCCGCAAGGTCGACGCCGAGCCGCTGACGCACACGGAACACGCGCACGGGACCCTCGTCCGCGGGCACGGCGCCGCGCCCGGCCCCGGAGTGGGCGGTGACGACGACGAGCACATCCACCCCGACCAGCCCCGCCCCGTCTCCCTCGAGCAGATCCTGACGCTCGTCGGGCTGGCGGTCGTCGCCGTCCTCGCGCTCGTCTTCGACCTCGACATCGGGTTCGTCTCGATCTCCGTCGCCGTCGTCCTGGCGCTGTTCTCCGCGCAGCAGCACAAGGGCGCGGTCACCCAGATCAGCTGGAGCACCATCCTGCTGATCGCCGGGGTGCTCACCTTCGTCTTCGTGCTCCAGGAGGCGGGCACCATCGACTACGTCGGCGAGGCGGTCACCGGGATCGGCGCACCACTGCTCGTGGCCCTGCTGCTCTGCTACATCGGCGCGGTGGTGTCGGCGTTCGCGTCGTCCGTCGCGATCATCGCAGTGGCCATCGCGCTCGCCGTGCCCTTCCTGCAGGCCGGCGACATCGGGGCCGTGGGCGTGGTGGTCGCCCTGTCGGTGTCCTCGACCATCGTCGACGTGAGCCCGTTCTCGACGAACGGCGCGCTGGTCCTGGCCAACGCGCAGGACGTCGACCGTGACCGCTTCTACAAGCAGATCCTGAGCTACTCCGCGATCGTCGTGGTCGCAGGCCCGCTGCTGGCCTGGCTGACGTTCGTCGTCGTCCCGTCGTTCTTCTGATCGGAGCTGAGACCCGACCATGTCCGGACCCCTGGACGGCGTGCTCGTCGTCGACCTCACCCGTGCCCTGGCCGGGCCGCACGCCGGGATGATGCTGGGCGACCTCGGCGCCCGCGTGATCAAGGTGGAGAACCCCGGCAGCGGGGACGACACCCGCGGGTGGGGCCCGCCGTTCGTGGACCCGGACCAGGGCGACCGCGAGTCGACCTACTTCCTGTGCACCAACCGGAACAAGGAGTCGGTCACCCTCGACCTCAAGGACGACGGCGACAAGGCCCTGCTCACCGAGCTGGTCCGGCGGGCCGACGTGCTGCTGGAGAACTTCCGTCCCGGCACCCTGGCCCGCCTCGGCTTCGGCACCGACGTCCTGGAGTCGCTCAACCCGCGGCTGGTGACGCTGTCGATCAGCGGGTTCGGTCACGACGGGCCCGAGGGCGGGCGGGCCGGCTACGACCAGATCGCGCAGGGCGAGGGCGGCCTGATGTCGCTGACCGGGTCCGGACCGGACGACCCGCAGCGCGTCGGCGTGCCGATCGGTGACCTGCTGGCCGGCATGTACGGCGCCTACGGCGTGCTGGCCGCGCTGCTGGAGCGGGAGCGGACCGGCCGCGGCCAGGTGGTGCGCACCTCGCTGCTCGCCTCGATCGTGGGGGTGCACGCCTTCCAGGGGACGGCGTGGACGGTGGCCGGCGAGGTCGGCCGTGCCCAGGGCAACCACCACCCGTCGATCGCGCCCTACGGCCTGTTCCACTGCGGGGGCGGCAGCGTGCAGCTCTCCTGTGGGTCGGAGGGGCTGTGGCGCAAGCTGTGCACCGAGTTCGGCCTGGACCCCGACGCGCCCGGCATGGCGACCAACGGCGAGCGGGTCGGCAACCGGCAGCAGGTCATCGAGCTGCTCGAGCGGGCCTTCGCCGAGATCTCCCCGGAGGAGCTGCTGGCCCGGCTGGCCGCGGCCGGGATCCCCGCCGGCAAGGTCCGCACGATCGACGAGGTCTACACCTGGGACCAGACGCTGTCCCAGGGCCTGCTCGTAGACGTCGAGCACCAGACGCTGGGCCCCCTGCAGCTCCCCGGCCCGCCGCTGCGGTTCTTCGCCCCCGGTCCGGACGGCGAGACCGAGACCACCCGCCGCGACCACGCCGCCCCGCCGGTGCTCGGCTCGTCGAACGAGGCGATCCGCGCCTGGCTGCGGCGGTGACGCGGCCGCTGGATGCCCGCGCGCTGCGGGACCTCGTCCTCGACGATGGCTCCTGGAAGACGTGGGACTCGCCCATCACCGTCGGCGAGGTCTCCCCCGAGTACGCCGCCGAGCTGGCCCGCGCGGCGGAGAAGTCCCGCCAGGACGAGGCGATCATCACCGGGGAGGGGCGGCTGCGCGGCCGCCGGGTGGCGGTCATCGCCGGGGAGTTCGGCTTCCTGGCCGGCTCCATCGGGATCGCCGCCGCCGAGCGGCTGATCGCCGCCGTCGAGCGGGCCACCGAGGAGGGGCTGCCGCTGCTGGCCGCGCCGGTCTCCGGCGGCACCCGCATGCAGGAGGGCACGGTCGCGTTCCTGCAGATGATCGGGATCACCGCGGCCATCGCCCGGCACAAGGAGGCCGGCCTCCCCTACCTGGTCTACCTGCGGCACCCGACGTTCGGCGGCGTCCTGGCGTCGTGGGGCTCCACCGGGCACGTGACGATCGCCGAGCCCGGCGCCTCCGTCGGGTTCCTGGGCGCCCGGGTCTACGAGGCCCTGTACGGCGAGCGGTTCCCCGAGGGCGTGCAGACCGCCGAGAACCTGGCCGCGCACGGGCTGATCGACGCGGTCGTGCCGCACGAGGAGATCGCCGACGTCGCCGACCGGGCGCTGCGGGTGCTCGCCGCGCGGCAGACCTGGCACCACGACGTCCGCGACGCCGAGCGGCCCCGCCCCGAGGACGGCCGCGACACCGACGATCCCGAGGACGGCCGCAGCGCGTGGGACGTCGTCACCGCGTCACGTCGGGAGGAACGGCCCGGCGTCCGGCGGCTGCTGCGGACGGCGGCGACCGACATCGTCGGGCTGTCCGGCACCGGCGCCGGCGAGAAGGACCCCGGCCTGCTGCTGGCGCTGGCCCGCTTCGGCGGGGCACCGTGCGTCGTCCTCGGACAGGACCGGCGCGGCCAGTCGCTGACCGCGCCGCTCGGGCCGGCCGCGCTGCGCGAGGCCCGCCGCGGGATGCGGCTGGCGGCCGAGCTGCGGCTGCCGCTGGTCACGCTGATCGACACCCCCGGCGCGGCGCTGTCCAAGGAGGCCGAGGAGGGCGGGCTGGCCGCCGAGATCGCCCGCTGCCTGCAGGACCTGGTGATGCTCAAGGCGCCGACGCTGGCGGTGCTGCTCGGCCAGGGCACCGGCGGCGGCGCGCTGGCGCTGGTGCCGGCCGACCGGGTGCTGGCCGCGGCCAACGGCTGGCTCGGCCCGCTGCCGCCGGAGGGCGCCTCGGCGATCGTGCACCGGACCGTCGACCGCGCCGGCGAGATGGCCGCGTCGCAGGGGGTGCGGGCCACCGACCTGTGGCGGGCCGGGATCGTCGACCGCGTGGTGCCCGAGCGGCCCGACGCCGCCGACGAGCCGGTGGAGTTCTGCCGCCGGCTGGGCCGGGTGCTGGGCGAGGAGCTGGCCGACCTGCTCGGCAGGGACGACGGCGAGCGGTTCCGCAGCCGGCTGCACCGTTACCGGCACCTGGGCCGCTGAGCCCGGGTCCCACGCGTGGACCGACGACCCGTCGTCCTTCCCGCGTCACCTGTCGTGAGCGACCCCGGACAGTCCCCACGACGCGGCCACCAGCTCCAGGCTGCGCAGCCGCTCCACCACCCCGTGGGTGGACGCCGACAGCATCAGCTCGTCGGCCCGGGTGTCGGCGGCCAGAAGGCGCAGCTGCGCGACGACGGTCCCGGGATCCCCCACCACGGCGTTGCTCGACATCTCCTCCGCCGCCGCCCGCTCCGGGTCGCGCTCGGCCTCCTCGAGGGTGGGCACCGGGCGCAGCCGGTTGGTGCGGATCGCCAGCCGCATGAGCTTCCCGGGCAGCGCGAGCCGGCGGGCCTCCTCCTCGGTGTCGGCGGCGAGCGCGTTCGCCGTCACGATGGTGTACGGCTGCTCCAGCACCGGTGAGGGCCGGAAGGTGTCGCGGTAGAGCCCGACGGCGGTCAGCACGTTCGCCCCGCCGAAGTGGTGGGCGAAGGCGAACGGCAGCCCCAGGTGACCGGCCAGCTGGGCGGAGAAGCCGCTGGAGCCCAGCAGCACCACCTGCGGTACGGACGCGGCCGCGGGAGTGGCCCGGAACCGCTCGGCCAGGCCGCCCTCCACGCGCGGGTCCCCGAAGAGGCCGAGCAGGTCGATGAGGTGCTGCGGGAAGTCCTCGGCCGACAGGGCCGCCGGATCGCGGCGCAGGGCGAGCGCGGTCTGCTGGTCGGTGCCCGGCGCGCGGCCGATGCCGAGGTCGACCCGGCCGGGGTGCAGCGCCTCGAGCAGCGCGAACTGCTCGGCCACGACCAGCGGCGCGTGGTTGGGCAGCATCACGCCGCCGGAGCCGACCCGGATCCGCTCGGTGACCGCGGCCAGGTGGGCGATGAGCACGGGCGGGTTGGTGCTCGCCACGGCCGGCATGTTGTGGTGCTCGGCGACCCAGATCCGGCGGAAGCCCAGCCGGTCGGCCGCCCGGGCGACCCGCGTGGTGGCCGCGAGGGCGTCGGCGGTGGTCTGCCCCGAGCCGACGGTGGCCAGCTCGAGCACCGACAGGGGCAGCGGCCCGGCGTCCATCAGCCGGCGTCGGCGCCGTGCTCGACGCGCAGGCTGTGATCGGGGTCGAGCTTCTCCAGGACGACCTCGAGCACGTCGCCGAGCGCCGTCGTCTGCTCGTCGGTCAACGGGTCGAAGAGGGCGGCCCGGACCGCCTGGACGTGGCCGGGCGCGACCGCGCGGACGACGTCCCAGCCCTCGTCGGTGAGGACGGCGACGTTGCCGCGGCCGTCCTCCGCCGAGCGCTCCCGGCGCACCCAGCCGCGCTCCTCCAGCCGGGCGACGGTGTGCGACAGCCGGCTCTGCGACTGGTTGGCCCGCCGGGCCAGGTCGCTCATCCGCCGGCTGCGCCCGGGCGCCTCCGACAGCATCGCCAGGACGACGTAGGCGGCGTGGGTGATGCCGGCATCGCGCTGCAACTGGGCGTCGAGCACGCGGGGCAGCACCTCGGCGACCGTCAGCCAGACACGCCACGTCCGCTGCTGCTGCTCGTCGAGCCACTCCTGAGCCACGACCAGCACGCTACTGGTGGAACGGGCCCGCTTCGTCAGTGTCGGTCCGGGCGATACGCCGCCCAGTGCCGGTCGATGGCGACGTCGAGCTCGCCGAAGGGGAAGTCCTGTCCGTGCTCGTCCCGGAACACCTCCAGGAACGTCAGGACCGCGCTGCCCTCGTCGGGCGTCAGGCCGTCGACACGGTCGCGGAACAGCGCCATCGGCTGTCCCGAGTCGAACCACCCCAGTTGCTGTTCCCGTAGGAGTTCCACCGCCGCCGGGTCCACCGGCGCCACCCCGCTCGGGAGCCCGCCCAGCCGGTCGAGCGACGCGACGACGTCGTCCCGGGACGGCTCGGTGAGGGCGTCGACGAGCTCGGAGGCGAAGACGCTGATCGACGCGTAGTGGGTGAGCGCGAGGTCCATGAACGCCGGCAGGTAGTACCGGAACGCCGCCGGCGTCAGCGCCCAGAGGTTGCCCTCGAGGACCTCGCGGAGGTCCTCGACCGTCACCTCCGACACCGTCCGGCCGGCCAGCACCTCCCGCACCCGGTCGCCGTCCTCCCCGCTCCGCGGGCGCACGAGCTGTCCCGGCGCGGGGCGGAGGCGCGCGGCGAAGGCGTCGAGGAACCGGGACCCGGGCGTCATGGGGGCTGCCGATGCCGCTCAGGCGGAGGTGGAGCCGCCGGACGACAGCGCGTCCCGGAGCGCGACCAGCAGGACGATCACCGCCGCCGCGGCCGACGCGACCAGCGCCGCCTCCGCCGCCGCGGCAGCCGCCGCCGCGATCGCCGCCGCGATGGCCTCCGCGAGGGCGATCACGGCCACGACGAGGGCGACCACCGCCGCGATGACGACGGCCGCGGCAGCGGCCACGATCGTGGCCTCGATCGCCGCCCGAGCCGCCGCGACGACCGCCGCCATCGCCTCGACCAGGCGCTGCGGGCAGTTCGATCCCTGGAAGAACCGGTAACACCGGTTCAGCATGTTGACCTTGGCCTGCAGCTGGGTCTGGTGTCCGGTGTCGCCGCCGCGGAAGCAGGTGTAGGCGACTGCCACGCGGGCGGCGATCTCCGCGCTGATGGCCGCGATCTTCGCGGCGAGCAGGTGGCAGCTGTCCCCCGCCGTGCAGGCTCCGAGCCCGCTGACGACCGCCTTGGCGGAGGTGACCGACAGCCGGAGGGGGATGTACTTGGCCCAGGAGCAGTCCCCCGGCGGCATCATCCCGTCCCCCGGCAGTCGCTGGAGGGCTGTGCCCGGCGCGGCCACCCGTTGCAGGGTGACCCCCTCGGGAACCGTGCCGTCCCCGGCGGTGGCGGGAGTCCCCCTCGCGGTGTCCGCCGTGGCCACGGCACCGGCCCCGGTGCGCGCCGTCCCCTCGGCGGCGTGTGCGGCGCGCTGCTCGGGGGAGCAGTCGCAGGCCACGGGACCGCAGCGCTGCACGGTCGGCGCTCCCCGCACCGCGTGCGCGGCCGGCCGGCCCGACCCGGCCAGCTGCCGCGCCACCGCCTGGTTGCCGGCCGCACGGTGGAGGCCGAGCACCGACGGCGGGCCGCTGGGGCTCGCCGCCGAGGGTGGGCGCCGGGTGCGTGCGTGCACCACGGCGCGTGCGGTCTGGTCCAACTGCCGCGTGTTCATCCGTCGCCCCGTCGGTAGTCCCACGTGGATCCTGGCCCCGACGGGCGGGGCCGACAAGCCCCGCTGCCACTCCGCGAGGCGCGCGCGGCGTGGCACGATCGCGCAGGTGACCAGCGGACCGGCCCTGGACCAGCACCTGCGCGACCTCGCGCGGCTGCGCCGGGTCCGCGACCGCATCGACCGGGAGTACGCCCAGCCGCTGGACGTCGAGGCGCTCGCCCGCGGCGCGCACGTGTCGGCCGGGCACCTCAGCCGTGAGTTCCGGGCCGCCTTCGGCGAGTCGCCCTACGCCTACCTGATGACGCGGCGCATCGAGCGGGCGATGGCACTGCTGCGTCGTGGCGACCTCAGCGTGACCGAGGTCTGCTTCGCCGTCGGCTGCTCGTCGCTGGGCACCTTCAGCACCCGCTTCACCGAGCTGGTCGGTGTGCCGCCCAGCGTCTACCGGCGCGAGGCGGCGCAGGCGACGGCGGGGATGCCGTCGTGCGTGGCGAAACAGGTGACCAGACCGGTCAGGAATCGAGAAGCACCGGCCCCCGAGCCGTCCCTAGCGTGACGGCCATGGACATCACCATCCACTCGAGCTTCCTCCCGCACAGCGACCCGGACGCATCCCTCGCCTTCTTCCGCGACACCCTCGGCTTCGAGGTCCGCCTCGACGTGGGCTACGGCGGGATGCGGTGGATCACCGTCGGCCCGCCCGGCCAGCCCGACACAGCCATCGTCCTGCACCCGCCGACCGCCACCCCGGGCCTCACCGACGACGAGCAGCGCACCATCCTCGAGCTCATGGCCAAGGGCAGCTACTTCGGCGTCAACCTGGCCACCGAAGACCTCGACGGCACCTTCGCGAAGCTGGAGGGCAGCGGCGCGGAGGTCGTCCAGGAGCCCACCGACCAGCCGTACGGCGTCCGCGACTGCGCCTTCCGCGATCCCGCGGGCAACATGATCCGGATCCAGCAGCTGCAGTGAGCCCGGCGGCGGGTGACGTGGACGGTGTCCGGGTCCACGTCACCCGGTCCGGCGCAGCACCGGTCCTGCCGACCCGGCCGATCAGGTAGACAGCAGACCGGCGCCGCGACCGCCCCGACGGATGGAGACACGATGAGCACCGCCACCAGCACGGACTCGGAGGCGCCCGCGCCGCACGTCGCCGACGCCCACGACCTGATCCGCGTGCACGGCGCACGCGTGAACAACCTCAAGGACGTCAGCGTCGACCTGCCGAAACGCCGGCTGACGGTCTTCACCGGTGTCTCCGGCTCGGGCAAGAGCTCGCTGGTGTTCGACACGATCGCCGCCGAGTCGCAGCGGCTGATCAACGAGACCTACAGCGCCTTCGTGCAGGGCTTCATGCCGACGCTGGCGCGGCCGGAGGTCGATCTGCTGGAGGGCCTGACGACGGCGATCATCGTCGACCAGGAGCGGATGGGCGCCAACCCGCGCTCCACCGTCGGCACCGCCACCGACGCCAACGCGATGCTGCGCATCCTGTTCAGCCGGCTCGGCCGGCCGCACATCGGCCCGCCCAACGCGTACTCGTTCAACATCCCCACGGTGCGCGCCAGCGGTGCGATCACCGTCGAGCGCGGGGCCAAGACCAAGGCCGAGAAGGCGACCTTCACCCGCCTCGGCGGCATGTGCCCGCGGTGCGAGGGCATGGGCGCGGTCACCGACTTCGACCTGACCGCGCTGTACGACGACACCAAGTCGCTCGCCGAGGGCGCGCTGACCGTCCCGGGCTACAGCATGGACGGCTGGTACGGCCGGATCTTCAGCGGCGCCGGGCTGCCCATGGACAAGCCGATCGGCCAGTACACCAAGAAGGAGCTGCACACGCTGCTCTACGGCGAGCCGACCAAGATCAAGGTCGAGGGCGTCAACCTCACCTACGAGGGGGTCATCCCCAAGATCCAGAAGTCGATGCTCTCCAAGGACGTCGACGCCATGCAGCCACACGTCCGGGCGTTCGTGGAGCGGGCGATCACGTTCACCACCTGCCCCGAGTGCGACGGCACCCGGCTGGCCCCGGAGGCCCGCTCGTCGAAGATCGAGGGCAAGAGCATCGCCGACGTCTGCGCGATGCAGATCAGCGACCTCGCCGGCTGGATCCGGGGCCTCGACGAGCCGTCGGTGGCGCCGCTGCTCGCCGGGTTGCAGCACCTGCTCGACTCGTTCGCGCGGATCGGGCTGGGCTACCTCTCGCTCGACCGGCCGGCCGGCACCCTGTCCGGCGGCGAGGCGCAGCGCACCAAGATGATCCGCCACCTCGGCTCGTCGCTCACCGACGTCACCTACGTCTTCGACGAGCCGACGATCGGGCTGCACCCGCACGACATCGCGCGGATGAACGAGCTGCTGCTGCAGCTGCGCGACAAGGGCAACACGGTGCTGGTCGTCGAGCACAAGCCGGAGGCGATCGCGATCGCCGACCACGTCGTCGACCTCGGCCCGGGCGCCGGCACCGGCGGCGGCGAGGTGGTCTTCCAGGGCACCGTGGCGGAGCTCCGCACCAGCGGCACGCTGACCGGGCGACACCTGGACGACCGGGCCGCGCTCAAGCCGTCGGTGCGGACGCCGAAGGGGGCGCTGGAGGTCCGCGGCGCCGCCACCCACAACCTGCGCGACGTCGACGTCGACGTGCCGCTCGGGGTCCTGGTCGTGCTCACCGGCGTGGCCGGCTCCGGCAAGAGCTCGCTGGTCCACGGCTCGGTCGCCGCCCGCGAGGGCGTGGTGGTGGTCGACCAGGGGGCGATCCGCGGGTCGCGACGGAGCAACCCGGCGACCTACACCGGCCTGCTCGAGCCGATCCGCAAGGCGTTCGCCAAGGCCAACGGCGTCAAGCCGGCACTGTTCAGCTCCAACTCCGAGGGCGCCTGCCCCACCTGCAACGGCGCCGGCGTGATCTACACCGAGCTGGGCGTCATGGCCACCGTCGAGTCCACCTGCGAGGACTGCGAGGGGAAGCGGTTCCAGGCCGAGGTGCTGGAGTACACCCTCGGCGGCCGGAACATCGCCGAGGTGCTCGCCATGTCGGTGACCGAGGCCGAGGAGTTCTTCGGCTCCGGCGAGGCCCGCACGCCGGCGGCGCACGCCATCCTCGACCGGCTCGCCGACGTCGGGCTCGGCTACCTCGCCATCGGCCAGCCGCTCACCACGCTGTCCGGCGGCGAGCGGCAGCGGCTGAAGCTGGCCACCCGCATGGCCGAGAAGGGCGGCGTCTACGTCCTCGACGAGCCGACCACCGGCCTGCACCTCGCCGACGTCGAGCAGCTGCTCCGGCTGCTCGACCGGCTCGTCGACTCGGGCAAGTCGGTGATCGTCATCGAGCACCACCAGGCGGTCATGGCGCACGCCGACTGGATCATCGATCTCGGCCCCGGCGCCGGCCACGACGGCGGCCGGGTCGTCTTCGAGGGCACGCCCGCCGACCTCGTCGCCGGCCGCTCCACCCTCACCGGCGAGCACCTCGCGGCCTACGTCGGGAGCTGACCGGGGCCGGGCCGCCCTCAGCCGTCGCCGGACCCGGCGCCCTGGTCGCGCAACCAGGTGACCAGGGACTCCCGGCGGGTGTCGAGGGCGCCGGCGATGGCCAGCGGTGTCCGGTCGGTGTAGCCGGGCACCGCGTCGAGGCGGGCCCCGCGGGCCAGCAGCAACTCCGCGACCCGCCGCTGCCCGCCGTGGCAGGCCTGCCAGAACGCCTCGTCCAGCTGCGCCTGCGTCGCGGCCGGCGGGCCGTCGACCAGCTCCTCGACGCGCCCCGCCAGCCCCAGGGCGGCGGCGTGCCACAGCTTCTCGACCGGGGCGCCCCGGGCGACGAGCAGCCGCGCCGTGTGCCAGCAGCCGTACCCGACGGCGTCGTCGAGGGGGGTGCCGCCGGCGATGGACGCGCCGGTGGCCGCCAGGTCGGCGCCCCCGTCGATGAGCACCTCGGCGACGTCGGCGTCGTCGCTGCTGGCCGCCCAGTGCAGCGGGGTCTCCGCGTGCCCGGCCCCGGTCACCCGTGCGTCCGGGTCGGCGCCGGCGGCCAGCAGCAGCCGCACGACGGCCGGCCCGTTCGGGAAGTACCCGGGCCAGTCGCAGGCCACGTGCAGCGGCGTCCGCGCGCAGCCGTCCCGGCCGGCCACCCGCACCGTGGCCAGCCCCGGGTGCTCGGCCAGCAGCCGGCGCAGGGCGGGCAGGTCCCCCTCGCGGACGGCGCCGACGAGCGCGACGGCCACCGGGTCGTCACCGGGCAGCGAGTCCATCGGCGGCCTCCGTCCGGGTGCGCTCGAGCGGCGTCGAGAGCCGGTCCCCGTGCGACGCACGGGTCACACATGCCGGCGGCACGTGGACGGACGCCGTTCGAGCGCGCATCATTGGCAGTCGCCGGGTGAGAGTGCCAGCCCGGCCCGTCCCCACGAGGAGCGCTCCCACCGTGCCCACCTACCAGTACGCCTGCACCAACGCCGACGGCAAGCACGAGTTCGAGGTCGTGCAGTCCTTCACCGACGCCCCGGTGACCGAGTGCCCGCAGTGCGAGAGCCCGGTGCGCAAGATCTACGGCTCGGTGGGTGTCGTCTTCAAGGGCTCGGGCTTCTACCGCACCGACAGCCGGTCCAGCTCGTCGGCCGGCGAGTCGGCGGGCGGCTCGTCGTCCAACGGCGCGAAGAAGGAGACCGCCGCGGCCGCCACCAGCTCGTCGTCCTCCTCGTCGTCGTCGAGCAGCTCCTCGACGTCCGGCGCGACGGCCGGCAAGGCCGCCGCGAGCTGAGCCCCGCGGGTCCACAGGCCCGCGGTCCCTCCACAGATCGGCGGTCGCCGGCCCGCGGGCGGCTGCCGGCCGCCAGCGTGGGCGCGTGATCCGCCTCCGCCGCCCCCGCTCCCTCCTCCACACCGGCCGCCAGGTCCTCGCCGGCCTGCTCGCCGCCACCGCGCTGGTGCTGGCGCTGCGCCCCGCGGCGCCGCCCGCAGGGCCCGGCGAGCCGGAGACCGCGCCGGTCGTCGTCGCCGCCGCCGACCTGCCACCCGGCGCCGTGCTCGCCACCGGCGACCTCGCCGTGGCCCGCTACCCCACCGCCCTGCGGCCGGCCGGGACGACGCCGGACCCCACGGCACTCGTCGGCCAGGCCCTCGCCGGCGGCCTCCGGGCCGGGGAACCGGTCACCGACGCCCGGCTGGTGGGCGCCGGCCTCACCGCCCAGCTGGCGGCCGGCCAGGTGGCCGCGCCGGTGCGCCCGGCCGACGTCGTGGTCAGCGCCCTGGTCCGCCCCGGCGACCGGGTCGACGTGCTGGCGACGGCGCCGGACGCCGCGCGGGCCGAGGTGGTCGCCGCCGGCGCGCTCGTGCTCGCCGCCCCCGGGCCGGACGACGCCGGCGAGGGGCTGCTGCTGCTCGCCGTCGACGGCGCCACCGCCGCGCTCCTGGCCGCCGCCTCCACGACCGCGACACTGACGCTCAGCCTCCCGCCGCCGTGACGCGCCGCGAGCCGGTTGACCGGGAGGGAGCCGGGCCGTGGGTGGATGAGCCCATGATGAAGGGCTTCAAGGACTTCCTGCTGCGCGGCAACGTCGTCGACCTCGCGGTCGCGGTGGTGATCGGCGCGGCCTTCACCGCCGTGGTCAATGCCTTCGCCGACTCGTTCCTCACCCCGCTGATCGGGCTGGTGGGCGGGGGCGGCGAACTGGGCGGCTCCGTCGAGGTGAACGGCCAGACCTTCGCCTGGGGCGCCTTCGTGAGCCAGGTGATCACGTTCGCGCTCACCGCCGCGATCGTCTACTTCCTCGTCGTGCTGCCGGTGAAGGCGATCATCGAGCGGCGCAAGCGCGGCGAGGAGGCCGGTCCGGCCGAGCCGACGCAGGTGGAGCTGCTCGTCGAGATCCGCGATCTGCTGCGCGCGCAGCAGGGCGCCGGCCCCGGTCCCGACCCGTCGGGCCCGGGCACCGCGACGCTGCCCTGGCGGCTGTGAGACCTCAGTCGCTGCCCCAGTGCGGAGGGCGGTCCTCCAGGTAGCGGCGGTCGTCGCCGGCGCGCTCCTCGGGTCGCTCCCCCCAGCCGACGTCGCGGTCGTCCGGCGCCCGTTCGACCGGGCCGCCGGCCGCGGGAGGGGGCGGCTCGACCGGCAGCCGGCCCAGCCCCTCGAGGACGACCGCCGACGGCAGCGCGGCCAGCACCGCGCCCGCGACCGCCAGCTTGCTGCCGCGGGTGCCGCTCCCGATCACCACGAGGTCCGCGGCGACGACCGCCGGGTCCACCAGCACCGGCCAGGACGGCGGCAGCCCGATGGGGGTGATGCCGCCGTAGGCCATCCCGCTCTCGGCCACCGCGACGTCCTGGGGCGCGAACGAGGCCTTGCGCGCCCCCAGGTGCCGCCGCACCAGTCCGTTGACGTCCGCGCGGGTGGCCGCCGGCACCAGGCAGGCCGCCAACATGGTCTGGCCGGCACGGCGGGCGGCGACCACCACGCAGTTGGCGGAGGACTCCATCGGCACCCCGTAGGCCTCGGTGAACGCGGCGGTGTCGGCCAGTTCGTCGTCGATCTCCGCCAGCCAGGCCGGCCCGGTGAGGGCGCCCAGCGCGGCGGCGACCGGGGCGGCCAGCAGGTCAGGCCGGTCGGTGGCCGGGATCCAGGTGAGGGAGCCGAGCTGCGGGGCGGCCGGGTGCGGGGTCACCCGGCCGATCCTGCCTCCTGGCCGGGTGCGGGCGGGACCGGGCCGGGCCTGCGCTGGTCGGGTACGCGATGGCCCGCGAGGATGGGCTCATGATCGGCCAGCTGCACTCCGTCGTCATCGACGCACCCGATGCCCACGCCCTCGCCACCTTCTACGCCCAGCTGCTCGGGTTGGAGGTCAGCAAGGGCGGCCCGGGCGACGACTGGGTGGTCGTCTCCGGGCAGGGCCACCGGCTGGCCTTCCAGCAGGCGCCGGACCTCCAGCCGCCCGACTGGCCGGATCCGGACCGGCCCCAGCAGTTCCACCTCGACGTCCGGGTGGCCGACGTGGAGGCGGCCGAGCCGGAGGTGCTCGCGCTCGGCGCCCGGAGACTGCCCGGCGGCGGGGGCGACTTCCGCGTCTACGCCGACCCCGCCGGCCACCCCTTCTGCCTGGTGTGGGACGCGTGAGCAGCGCGGACGGCACCGGCCTGCCCGCCGTCGACCTCGCCTCGACCAGCCGGTTCCCCGCGGCGTCCGGCTTCGAGCCCCGGGACGTCAGCGGCACCCGGGTGACCGGTGTGGTGGAGCTGGGCCCGGACCAGCACACACCGTGGGGTGTCGTGCACGGCGGGGTCTACTGCACGGTCATCGAGTCGGCGGCGAGCATCGGTGCGAGCGCGGCGGTGGTCGACCGCGGCCAGTTCGCCGTCGGGGTCAACAACAACACCGACTTCATCCGCAGCATGACCACCGGGCGGCTCGACGTCGTCGCGGAGCCGGTCCAGCAGGGGCGGACCCAGCAGCTCTGGCAGGTGCTGCTCACCCGGTCCGACGACGGCAAGCTCGTCGCCCGCGGCCAGGTGCGGCTGCAGAACGTGCCGCTGCCCGGCGCGTGAGCCGGGCGCGGGTCGCCCGCGCGGTCGCCGCCGCCCGGGCGGTGAGCGCCGCCCACGGGGTGGGGTGCGAGGACGCCCGCGTGCTGCAGGACGGCATCAACGTCGTCGTGCACCTCGCGCCGGCGCCGGTGGTCGCCCGGGTGGCCACGCTGACCCGGCTGCTGCGCCCCGACGTCGCCCGGCACCTCGGCCGCGAGGTCGCGGTGGCCGGCGCCCTGGCCGCGGCCGGCGCACCGGTCGTGCCGCCGAGCGACCTGCTGCCGCCCGGTCCGCACGAGCACGAGGGCACGGTGCTCTCGTTCTGGGCGCACGTGCCGGTGCTGCCCGAGGCGGTGACGCCGGCCGAGGTCGCCGGGGCGCTGGAGGAGCTGGAGGGGTCGCTGGGCGAGCTCGCACCGGCCGGCCGGCCGCTGGACACCCCGCTCGACGACCTCGCCGCCTTCGTCGAGCGGGGCGCCACCTGGGGCGTCGAGCCGGCGCGGCTGGACCGGCTGGCCGCCCGGCTGGACGACCTCCGCCCGCGGCTGGACGGCGTGGCCGGCCAGCGGCACGGCGACGCCCACCCCGGCAACCTGCTGACCACCCCGTGGGGCCGGCTGTGGACCGACCTGGAGGACACCTGCCCCGGCCCGCGCGCCTGGGACCTGGCCTGCCTGCGGTCCACCTCCCGCCTGGACGGGCGGGCCGCCCTCGACGCCCTCCCGGACGCCCCGAGCGACGCCGAGCTGGCCCCGTGGCTGGAGCTGCGCCGGCTGCACGCGGCCGCCTGGTCCGTTGTCGCCGCGACCGGTCACCCGCGGCGGCGCCCGGCGGCACGGGAGCGGCTCGCCGCGGTCCTGGGCTGACGCCCCGTCAGACGGCGGCCGGATCGAGGACGACCGTGAACAGCGCCCGCGGGTCCTGCAGCGTCGCCGGGGGGCGGGCCGCCGACCGCGGCACCACGCGCTCCCACCGGGCCGGCCGCCGGTGCGGCAGCAGCTCCCGGCCGGCGAACCGGTACTCCCCCACGACCTCGCCGAGCAGCAGGCCGACGCCGTGCTCGATCGGCAGCCCGACCCGGTCACCGGGGCGAACCTCGTCCAGGAACGCCGACAGCTGCCGCAGGTCCTTGGCCGGGCGGCGGCCGGAGATCTCCTTCGACAGGGTGCGCAGCTCGGCCGGGGTCAGCCCGGTGGCGTCGACGTCGATGCCGGACTGGGTGCCCAGCCCGACGACGCCGGCCGCGAGGCAGGCGCCGAGCTCGTTGTGCGACCGGGGACGCGCCACCCAGACCCGCACCCCGTCCGGCGGGGCGACCGGCGGGACGTCGTCCGGCTCCGGCCAGACGTAGGGCAGGTCGTCGGGCTCCGGGCCGAAGACCGGGGTGAACCGTGGCCGGTAGTAGTCCGGCTCCTTGGCCAGCAGGTTCGACCGGTGGGACAGGTGCAGCGCCTTGTCGCCCACCCAGGAGGGCAGCAGGCCGGCCCGCGCGAGCTGGTGCTGGTCGGCGCCGACGACGTCGGGCGCGAACTCCGCGATGAGCGTGTGCGTGCTGTCGGCGAACCCGCGGTCCCGCCACACCCGGACCATGGCCAGCCCGTAGGCGACCAGCGCCGGTGTCCGGCCGCGCCACATCCGCACGACCGGGTGCGAGGCCCAGCCGTAGTCGGGCAGCTCCAGGGCGCGCAGCACCTGGAGCGTCTCGACCCGCTGCTTGCCGAGGCGGGGCGAGTCCAGCAGCCGGGCGCTCTCCTCGAAGTCGGCGACGGGCAGGAAGGTCTGCATCGGCTCCGATCCTCGCCGAGGGCGGGGCCGCGCGCCTGGTCAGCCGCCGGACTCGAGGGCGGACAGCGCCGCCTCCCACCGTGCGCGGCGGGCGTCGTCGTCCTGGTCCCACCAGGCCGGGCCGCGCTCCCCGAGGCCGGTCTTCGCCTGCTGCACCCGGGCGCGGGCGGCCGCGAGGGCGGCGTCGTCCCCGAGCCGGCCGGCGGTGCGGACGGCGGCGCGTGCCTGCCCCAGGTGGTGCAGCAGGCGGGCCCGCACGTCCTCGGGCAGCGCCGGGTCCGCGGTCCGCCACCGCCGGCCGTCGACGACGATCCAGCGGTCGTCGTCGGTGCGGCCGACCTCGCGGCTCACGCGGCGCCGAGGCTCCGGGCCAGCTCGGGCAGCACCGCCCCCAGCGGGGCGTCGATGCGCACGTCCACCTTCGCGTCGCCGCGGGTGGGGCCGAGGTTGACCAGCCCGACCGGGATGCCCAGCTTCTCCGCCCGCAGCACGAAGCGGTAGCCGCTCATGACCGTCAGCGAGGAGCCCAGCACGAGCAGCGCGCCGGCGTCCTCGACCATGGCGAAGCAGGTGTCGACCCGGTTCCGGGGCACCGTCTCGCCGAAGAAGACGACGTCGGGCTTGAGCGGGCCCCGGCCGCAGGCCAGGCAGTCCACCATGACGAACCCGTCGAGCAGCTCGTCGGGCAGCTCGGCGTCCCCGTCGGGGTTCACCTCGTCGACGTGCGGGCCGAAGTCGGGGTTGGCCGCCCGGAGCCGCTCGTCGAGGGCGGCGCGGTCGGCGACGTCGCCGCAGGCCAGGCAGATCGTCCGGTCCAGGCCGCCGTGCAGCTCGACGACGTCGCACGCCCCGGCGGCCTGGTGCAGCCCGTCGACGTTCTGTGTGACGACGCCCGAGACCAGCCCGGCGCGCTGCAGGTCGGCGACCGCGCGGTGCCCGGCGTTGGGCCGGGCGGCCCGGATCTGCCGCCACCCGACGAAGCTGCGCGCCCAGTACCGGTGCCGCCCGCGGGGATCCCGCAGGAAGGTCTGGTAGGTCATCGGCGTGTGCCGGCGCAGCGACCCGGTGGCTCCGCGGTAGTCGGGGATGCCGGAGTCGGTGGACAGCCCCGCCCCCGACAGGACGACGACGTCCCCGTCGCCCACCAGCGCGGCGAGGTCGGCCAGGTCGTCCGGGTCGACGGCCGGCGGCTCCTCGACGACGGGCAGTGCGGTCACCCGGCCATCGTCCCCCGCGATCGCTCCGCGCGCCGCCGGCCGGCCGGGACCCCGCGCCGACGCACGGCCCGTCGACTCAGGACGCCGACAGCTCCCGCTCCAGCCGGCCCAGGAGGTCCTCGTACACCCGGCGCAGGCCCTTGGGGGCGAAGGCCCGCTCGAAGAACCCGCCGACGCCCCCCGCCCCGTTCCAGGTGGTCCGCACCCGGACGGTGGTCGCGCCGGAGTCGGCCGGCCGGACCGTCCAGGTGGTCACCATCGACGACCGGGTGTCGGTCTCCACCAGCGTGTCGGTGTCGGGCTGCGTCACCTCGACCAGCTGCTCGCGGACCCGCTTGGAGGTGGCGGCGAACCGCCAGGCGACGCGGGTGCCCTCGCCCTGGCCGCCGGCCTCGACCCGGTAGTCGCTGAACTGCTCCGGCAGCACCCGGCGGCGGGTCTCGGTGTAGTCGGCGAGGGCGGACCGCACCCGGTCCGCTGGTGCCCCGACGACGCGTTCGGCGGTGGCGACGACCTGTCCCATGCGCCCATCCTGCCCGCCCGTCACCACCGGGTCCGCCGCCAGGGCTCCCCGTTGGCGCACGGCTGCGACGACCGCGCGCTCACCCCGGCACAGGCCGGCCGGCCCGGTTCGCCGTCTCCCCGGGCTCCTGCCGGTCCGGCCGGAGCGTCGGCGGGTGCCGGGCCGGTGAGCGCCTCGCCGTCCGGGCCAGGTGCTGCTCGAGGTCGGTGGTGCTGCTCGAGGTCGGTGGTGCTGCGGATCTCCATGGCGTCCTCCTCGGGTCGGGAGGTCACCGTCGGGGAGACCTCCGACCAGTTCGGTGGCGCCGTCCACAGGGTGGACCGCCCTCCACAGATCGTCGCCAGGACCGGGCGGGTGACCAGGCTCATGGCCTGCGGGCTGCTACCCACGGGTAGCCCAGACACGTGACCACCTCGCTGCACGTCGACCGCTCCGGCTCGGGTGAGCCGCTGCTGCTGCTCCACGGCCTGGGGAGCTCCCGCCGCGACTTCACCGCCGTCCTGCCGCTGCTGACCGAGCGCTTCGACGTCCTGAACGTCGACCTGCCGGGGATCGGCCACTCCCCCGCGCTGCCCGATCGGCCCACGGTCCCGGCCATCACCGACGCGGTCGAGCGCACCCTGGACGCCGAGGGCGTCGGCCGGGTGCACGTCCTCGGCAACTCGCTCGGCGCGCGGGTCGCCCTGGAGCTGGCCCGGCGCGGCCGGGCGGCATCGGTGGTCGCCATCGCGCCGTCGGGACTCAACCTGCTCCCCGAGCGGCTCTACCAGGGCGCCGGGATGGCCGTGTCCCGGGTCCTCATGCGGACGGTGGCCCCGCTGATCGACCCGCTGTCACGCTCCGCGGTGGGCCGGGCCGCCGTGCTGGCTCCGCTCAAGGCCACCCCGTGGACGACCTCGCCCGAGGAGACGATCGGCGCCCGCGAGGGGTTCGCCGACTCCCGCGACTTCATGCGCACCGTGGTGTGGGCCCTGATGCTCGACGTCCCCCGGGGGCTGGGCCGGATCGACTGCCCGGTCACCCTCGTCCAGGGCGTGGCCGACTGGGTGGCCTCCGGGCAGACGGTGCGCTACCTGCCGCTGGTGCCGGGCTCGCGCTTCTCCCCGCTCCTGTGGGCCGGGCACGCGCCGCAGTCCGACCGGCCCCGCACGATCGCCCGCCTGGTCGAGCAGACGGCACAGCGGGCGGTCAGCCCGGTCGTTCCTCGGCGTTCAGGTAGGAGCAGCGGAACCGTGCGCGTGACATCGACTCGGTGAACAGCGTCTCCCACGCCGGGTCGGCCGCCGGGAAGGTCTCGAGCACCCGCTCCTCCAGCACGACCGGCAACCCGTCGAGGCCGGTGTAGGACCGCCGCAGCAGGACCCGGGTGACGCCGTCCACCTCGTCGTGCGCCGGGGACCACCCGGCCTGCGCGACGGCCGCGGCCAGCTCGGCACGCCGGCGGACCGGCAGTCGGGCCTGGCCGGCCGGGCGCGCGGACCACACACCCAGGGCGTAGACCAGCAGTCCGGTGACCAGCACCAGCAGGGTGAGCTCGGCCAGCAGCACCACCATGCCCCGACGGTAGTCAGCCGCGGGCCGGACGGCGGCCTCCGCGGCGCGCCGACCGGATCCCGACGGCGACGTGCCAGGATGGCCCCGGCGTCCCGGCGATCCCCGCCGGTTCCCGCGGCCCCGTAGCTCAGGGGATAGAGCAACGGTTTCCTAAACCGTGTGTCGGAGGTTCGAATCCTCTCGGGGCCACAACTGGACATGTGTTGTTTCGGCTGATCCTCGACGCTCCCTCGATGAGGGAGTTGAGCGTGGCTGAGCAGCGCTCTCGGGCGATGCGGGCAGTGATCGCCGAGGGCCAACGCGGAGAAGGCCCCGCGAACCGGACTGGGCTACAGCAACCCCTGGCCGTGACCCTGGCCCTGTCGGGCGGGGCGCGCGGGCTCCTGCCTCATCGGGTCAGGGCGCATCAGGTTCGTGCTGCCAGTCCCACCCGGCCTGCTCCAGGGCGGCGAGGCCGGCGAACCGGCTGTCCGTGGCGAGCAGCGTGGCGGGATCGCCCTGCTCCACGATCTGGCCTCCGGCGACGACGAGGACGTGGTCGGCGTCGCGGGCGGTGGCCAGCCGGTGGGCGACCGTCAGCACGGCGGTGCCGCGGAACAGGACGCGGTCGTGCAGCGCGTCGCGGAACGCCGCGTCGCTGGCGCCGTCGACGACGGAGGTGGCCTCGTCGAGGAGCAGCACCGCGGGCTCGGTCACCAGCGCGCGGGCCAGAGCGATCAGCTGGCGCTGGCCGGCGGAGAGCTGGAGGCCGCGGCCGCGGCCGGTGTCCGAGAGCAAGGCGTCGTACCCGTCCGGCAGGGCCTCGATGAACGAGTCGGCACCGGCCGTGCGGGCCGCGTGGCGGACCTGGTCGGCGGTCAGGTCCGGGGCGCCGAGGGTGATGTTGTCGGTGACTGTGCCGCTGAACAGGGCGACAGTCTGCGGTACGTAGCCGAGCAGGGCTCGGCGGGTGCCGTCGTCCAGGGCCGAGGGGTCGGCACCGGCGAGGGTGACCTGCCCGGTCCACGGCGTGTGCAGCCCGACCAGCAGCGACAAGATGCTCGACTTGCCGGCGCCGGTCCGCCCCACGATCGCGACGTGCCGACCGGGGTGGACGGCGAGGCTGATCCGGTGCAGGACCGGCCGTCCGGGCAGGTAGCCGAAGGTGACGTCGTTCAGCTCGACGACCGGCCGGGTGCTGGGGCACGTTGTGCCGGGCGCGCTCGATGCCGCAGCCGCCGGGGGGCTCGCGCGCACCGCGGGCCCGGCCGGGTCGGTGAGACGGCCGGTGTCGGTGGGCAGCTCCAGGACGGCGAAGACCCGCTCGGCGCCGGCCAGTGCCCCCTGCACGGTTTGCCACTCGTCGCCGAGGGTGACCAGCGGGGTGAAGAAGCGGGCGAACAGCAGCACGAACGCCGTCAGCGTGCCGACCGTGACGCCGAACGTGCCGAGGGCGTCGCGGCCGCCGAGCCAGAGCAGCAGCGCGGTCACGACCGCGGCGAGCACTCCGAGCACGGGGGCGTAGAAGGCGTTGAACAGCACGGAGCGGTTGCCCGCGTGCAGCCAGGTCCGCAGTGCGCGGCGGACGCGGTCGGCGAAGCTGCGCTGGCGGCCGAAGGCGCGGATGACCTCGATACCGGAGAGGTCCTCGGCGAGACGGGCGTTCACTCCGCCGACCGCGATCCGGGAGGCGCGCTCGGCGTCCCGGACGTGGCGGCGCAGCACGTTGGTGACGAGCAGCAGCGGCGGGATGACCAGGGCCGCCGCAGCGGCCAGGACCGGGCTGAGGACGGTCATGGCCACGGCCACGGTGAGCAGCCGGACGACTTGGCCGAAGAGGGTCGCGACCGAGGAGGAGAAGAGATCGTCGATGGCGTCGATGTCGGCGGTGGTCCGGGAGATCGAGTCCCCGACCGGGGTGTGGTCGTGATAGCCGGTCGGCAGCGCGAGCAGATGGGAGAACAGCCGCGTCCGGAGTTCGGCGAGGCTGCGCTGCGCGACGGTGGCCGCGAGGTAGCCGTACCCGGCGCTGAGCGCGGTGACCGCCGTCGACGCAGCCAGGTACAGGACAGCGGCGGTGCCCAGTCCCCCGGTGTCGCCGCGGACCAGGCTGTCGTCGATGACGTGGCGCACCACCAGCGGCGGCGCCAGTTCGAGCACGGCGGCGGCGAGCACCAGCACGCCGACCGCCAGCAGCCGCGCCCGCCACGGCCGGACCAGGGACCGCAGGTGACGACTCAGCCGGACCTGCTGCGGACGGCCGGCGATGCGGGCGGTCACCGGCCACGGTCCGAAGCGGTCCCGGCCATCACCGGGGGCTGCGCGGCCTGCCGCTGGGCCCGGAAGATCCGCGCGTAGAGGCCGCCGGCGCCGATCAGCGCCTCGTGGCCGCCCTGCTCGGCGATCTGTCCCCCGTCGAGGACGACGACGAGGTCGGCGCGGGGGAAGGAGGCCAGCCGGGTGGAGAACAGCAGCACCGTGGCCCGGCGCTCGACCGGGGCGTCCGGACCGACGGCGGCGCGCAGTGCGCCGACGATGCGGGCCTCGGTCCGGAGGTCCAGGGCGGAGAACGGGTCGTCCAGCACCAGCAACCGAGGACGGACGACGGGCGCGGCGAGACTGCGGGCCAACGCGATCCGCTGCCGTTGCCCACCCGACACCTGCACGCCCAGCTCCCCGATGCCGGTACCGGTCCCGGACGGCATGGCGGCGACCTCCTCCTCCAGCGCGGCAACGGCGAGCGCCTCCTCGAGCCGCGAGTGGTCGCCGGGTCGACCGGGATCGGGGAGCAGCACGTTGTCGGCGACGGTTCCGGAGAACACCGGATGGCCCTGCGGCAGGTAGCCGAGGACGGTGCGGTCATCCGGCTGCCAGGCGTGCGGGTCCGCGCCGTCCACCCGCACCTGCCCGCTGTCGGGCGGGTACAGGCCGGCCACCACGCGGGCCAGCGCAGACTTGCCCGACCCGACCGCGCCGGTCACGGCGACCAGGTCCCCGGGCGCGACGTCGAGCGTGACGCCGCGCAGCGCCGGCGTGCCGGCACCGGGATAGGTGAAGGCCACCTGCTGCAGGCTCACCTGGGCCGGCCCGCGGCGGGGAGAGGGCACGGCGGGCGGGGTCGTGACCCGGTCCTCGTCGGGCAGCCCGGCGATCCGGTCGCTGTGCCAACTCGACCGACGGGGCTCCGCGGCGAGCGCCGGCGGGGCGGCCAGCAGCGGAGCGAGCCGGCTGTAGGCCGCGTCGGCCGCCTGCACCCGGTTGACCATCTGCGGGATCCGGAACGCCCGGCCGGTGAACCGGCCGAAGAGCCCGAGCAGGGCGACCAGGTCGCCGACGCTCAACTCACCGCCCACGACCCGATGACCGCCGAGCCCGATGATCGCCAGGACGCCGCTGGTGACCAGGAGCGTGTAGACGGGCGCCAGGACCGCTTCCAGGCGGCCCGCGGCGAGCTCGGCGCCGGCCTGCTCGTCGGCCAGTGCCCGCAGTCGGGCGGCGTAGGCGCCGCCCCGGCCCGATGCCCGCAGCGCTCGCAGGCCGGTCAACCCCTCCTGGGCGAACGAGGTCACCGCGGCGTTGGCCTCCCGGGCCCGCAGCGTGCGGCGGCTGACCCGCGTGCCGACCGCCTTCGCCAGGGCGAGTGCGACCGGAACGGGAGCGAGCGCCAGCAGCCCCAGGGTGGGGTCGTAGATCAGGATGGCGACCGCCAAGGCGAGCGAGAACAGCAGCGTGTCCCAGGTCTCCACGATCACCTCCCCCACGCCGCGGCCCAGCACCTCCACGTCGCCGACGACGCGGCCCATGACCTCGCCGACCGAGGTCCGGTGCAGCCGGTCGGCCGGCCAGGACAGGACTCCGCCGACGGCGTCGGCCCGCACGTTCGCCTTGATCCGGTTCCGGCACACGCCGAGCCAGTACCGCTTGCCGATCCGGGGCACCTCGGTGGCCAGGGTGCCGGCGATCAGGAGCAGGACGGCGCGGGTCACGGCGCCGCCGTCGACCTCGCCGCGGTCGTGTTCCAGCACCGTGTCCACCGCGTGGCCGAGCAGGATTGCGGGCAGGACGACGGCGGTGTTCATCAGCACGCCGCACAGCGAGCCGATGGTCAACAGCCCGGCGACCTGGCGCGCGTAGGGGCGCATCGCCGTCCACATGCCGAGAGGCACCCGGGCCTCTGCGGCAGGCTGGGGGGTGGACGGTGTCGGGTGGACCATGGGCACGGCCTGGGCTCAGAGCTGCTCGAGCCGGTCCATGAGCGCGGCAAGGGCAGGGGCGGCGTGCATCGTCGGCCCCGTCAAGGCCGCCATGTCGGCCAGGACCATCACGGTGGTCCACACCGCGTTCCACTCCACGCCGGCCGGCCGACCGTCGAGGTAGGCCTCGCGGAGCAGCAGCCGGTCCTCGGGGTCGGGCCAGGACCGCAGGTCGAGAGCCGGATGAGCGGCGTACGCGTCCCCGAAGTCGATGAGCCCGGTGAAGTCGCCGGCCGGGCCGGTGAACACGTGCGTGAGCCCCGGGTTGGAGTGCAGGGGCACCGACGGCTGGTCGAGCCGCTCCGGCAGCGCCGCCACGGCGAGCTCGGCCACCCGGGCGGGCGGCACCTCCAGCGGCCACCGGTCCCGTTGCTGCTCCAGCCGCTCGACGAGGTCGGCGAAGTTCGCCTCGAGGCGCGCCCGATGGCCCGCTCCCCCCTCGACGGTGGGCAGGATCCCGTCGACCTGCAGCTGTGTCGCATCCAGGGCGTGCACGACGCGCAACACGCCAGCGACCGCCCGGAGGAGCCCTTGGCGGGCGACGGGCGGGAGGGGGCGGAGTCCCACGGGCCGGCCCGGCACCCGGCTCATCACGATGAACTCGACCGGACCATCGGCGGTGGCGACCCTGTCGTAGCCGTACAGGTCCGGGATCCGTCCGGCGAGGGGCCCGGTCAGCGCCTCGAGCAGCGCGGCCTCCTTCCGCAGGCTGGTGCGCGGACGGAGCCGGTGCGGCCGCTGCGTCTTCACCACCACACCACCGGCGGCATCGGACCGGTCGAACAGGTAGACCCGCGCTTCCCCGCCGGACTCGTCCACCTGCATCCCGCCGTCGAGCTGCACGCCAGACGGCAGGTGCGGCCCAGCCAGCTCTCGGACCAGCTCGCTCGGGAGCACCGGGTCCGGCGCCTCCGGTTGGCTGTACACGTCGGCGCGTCCCATGAGGTCCTCCTCGTTGCGCTGCCGGCGTCAGGTGAGGGGCAGGCCGGCGAGGCCGGCGGCGAGGCCGAGGACGGCGCAGACGCCGAGGGTGCGCAGCACCGACCACTTGACGCGGAACAGCAGCACCGCGGCCACCAGCGCGATGACCAGGGGCACCGGTCGCAGCGTGGTCACGTCGGGCAGCTCGAGCGACAGCGGTCCGCGGTCGACGTCGACGGTCTCACTGAAGAGCGTGTGGACGGCGAAGTAGACGCCGAGGTTGGCGATGACGCCGACGACGGCGGCGGTGATGCCGCTCAAGGCCGCCGACAGCGACCGGTTGCCGCGCAGCCGCTCCATGTACGGGGCGCCGAGCAGGACGAACAGGAAGCTGGGCACGAAGGTCACCCAGGTGACGAGCAGGGAGGCGAGGACCGCGGCCACCCAGGGGTCGAGGTCGCCGGGGTTGCGGTAGGCGCCGAGGAACGCGACGAACTGCACGACCATGATCAGCGGGCCCGGCGTGGTCTCGGCCAGCGCCAGGCCGCGGACCATCTCCCGCGGGCCCAGCCAGCCGTAGACCTCGACGGCCTGCTGGGCGACGTAGGCCAGCACCGCGTAAGCGCCGCCGAAGGTGACCACGGCGGCGCCGGAGAAGAACAGGCCCTGCTGGGTGAACACGCTGCCCGCGCCGGTCAGCAGGGCGACCACCGCGACGGGCACTCCCCAGACGAGCAGCCCGACCAGCAGCACCTTCAGGGTGCGCCCGGCGGTGGGGGCCACGTGGTGCAGCACGTCGTCGGAGATGACCGGCGGCGGGCCGGCCTCGGGGCCCTCGGCGGCCTTCTTGCGCGGCAGCGCGGACGGTCGCCAGCGGCCGAGGGCCCAGCCGGCGATACCGGCGAGTGCGACCACGATCGGGAAGGGCACGCCGAACAACGCGAGGGCGACGAAGGACGCCACCGCGATCACGACCAGGGCGCGGCTGTCCAGCGCCTTCTTGGCCACCCGGATGACGGCCTGCACGACGATCGCGAGCACTGCCGCGGCCAGCCCGGCGAAGAGCGCGGTGATCGCGGTCGTCGTGCCGAAGGCGACGTAGATCGCCGAGAGCGCCAGCAGCGCGACGACGCCGGGCAGCACGAACAGACCGCCGGCGACGAGCCCTCCGCGGGTGCCGTGCAGCAGCCAGCCGACGTACGTGGCCAGCTGCTGCGCCTCCGGGCCGGGCAACAAGGTGCAGTAGTTCAGCGCGTGCAGGAACCGGCGCTGGCCGATCCACCGCTTCTCGTCGACCAGGGCGCGCTGCATGACCGCGATCTGGCCGGCCGGTCCGCCGAAGGTCTGCAGCGAGATGAGGAACCAGGTCCGCACCGCGGTACGGAAGGGGATGGCGGTCTGCTCCTGCGCTCCGACCGGCTCCGGTTCGGCAGCCGGATCCGGCGTGCGAGTGGCGGGTGCGGTGTCCGGCGGGTGCGGGGCCTCGCGGGTCATGGACGTCCTCGTCGGTCGGTCTCGGGCAAGGGAGGGGCGCAGTCCGGCGGCGCCGGGCGCGTGGGTGGGTCGGGTGAGATCGGCCGAGGCCGGGGCTCAGCCGTGCGGCGGACAGGAGCGGTCGTGCGAGTCGGCGATGGTGCGCATGGCGGTCCTCCGGGCGACGGGATCAGGCCGGCTCACGGCCGAGCAGCAGACGACGGCGGTGGAACTCGTAGAGCCCGTCGAAGACCGGGCCGGAGACGGCGAGCGTGTGCTCGTCGCTCCCGGTCATCGACAGCCCACGCAGCACCACGTCGAGACCGGGTGCCTCCGGGGCGTCGAAGCGCCCGTCGTCGAGGTCGGCCTCGTGCACGATCTCGGCGATCCGCCACAGCACCGGATCGGTGAGATCGTGGCGGCGCAGGATCGTCTCGAACGAGCAGTCCCCGCCGTGGTGGCCCAGTTCGACACCGCGCATGTCGAACGGCGTGGCGTCAGCCGGGACCTCGGCCGGGTCCGACACGAAGACGAACTCGGCGGCTGGATCGAGGAAGCGGCGGATCAGCCAGGCGCAGGCCGCGCGGTCGATGTGCACCCCGGCCCTGGTCGCCCACCTCACGGCGCCGCCTCCGTCACCTCGGCGACCGGCGACCCGTCCTCGGCGGCGGCCTCGGCCAGGTCGCGCAGCGCCACCGCGGCGGCCTCACGCTCCGGCGGTGGGAAGAAGTCCCGCCGGTTGATCGCCCGCCACTCCGCCCGCAGCCGGCGCAGCGCCCGGGTCCGCTCGGTGGAGTCGCCGTCGGCGGCCTCGCGGCTCTGCTCGGTCAGCGACCGGTACTCCTCGGCCCGGGCAGCGGCCATGCCGGCGGCCAGTGCCCGCTCCTGCGCCAGCGTCGCCGGTCGGGCCACCCACAGCCCCGCGGTCCCGTCCGCGGCGAGGACGTCGTCGGCCAGCCACTCGAGGGACTCACGGGTGCGGGCGTCGGCGGGCAGCGCCACCAGGCCGTCGGACAGCTGCGCCACGCCGAGCCGCTTCAGCCGCCGCCACACCGTGGTCCGCGGACCCGACGGCTCGCGGGGCAGCCGGTAGGAGAGCAGCACCCACTCGCCCGGACCAGGCTGAGCGGGCAACGGCGTGAGCACGCTGCAATGCAACCATGGTTGCATTGCAGCGTCCAGCGATGATGGAGGAGCGGGGCCCTGCCGCAGGGTGTGCGGTCACGTCCGAACGGCCGGCGCTTCCGTTCCACCCTGGTCATCCTGTGTGCCGGACCCTCCGCACCGTAAGCCAGCCGGCGACTGACGGCGGTGTGGCGCTCGCCAGCATCCGCTCGGCTGTGGTGCGGCTCCCCTACTGACTCGCGCCGTGCTCCGACTCCGGACCCGGGGCACGCGCCCCGACCCGCCGGGCGGCCGGACGGTCAGGATGCGGACGGTGCCGGATCGCGTGCGGCGCACCTGTTCGCTCGGCCTGCTGCCAGGGTGGAGTTCCAGGTCAGCAGTCGTTCGAGCGGTCCTCTCCCCAGCAGCACCCTCCAGGCAGTGGCGACCACGAGGCTCACCAGGATGTAGGTGGCCCACGCGCCGTTGTCGTCGTAGTCGAGCGTGCCGATGAGCCACACCGCGACGACCTGGCCGGTGTACACAGTCAGCGCCATCGCGCCCACCGAGGCGAGCGGGTAGCTCACCCTGGGCAGGAGCTCGGCGACGACCAGGCACACGCCGATGACGATGAGCGCGAACCCGACAGAGCCGACGATCTCGAAGGTCGTTCCGCTGTGGGGGACGGCCCCGGTCAACCAGACCGGGTCCCACGCATCGGGGCGTTCCGAGAAGCCGTCGCCGTCCACCGGCGTCCCGCCCGCAAACCACTGCGTGGTCACCCAGCCGCCGCCGTAGCCGAGCACGGCCAGGCCGGCGCCGGTGGCCACGAGCGTCGCCCGGGCCCGCGCGGAGGCCAGGTCCGAGCGCCCCACGGCCAGGCCGACGAGGATGAAGGCCCACCAGATCAGCGCCGGATAGGGCCCGGTGACGGCCAGCCAGACGAACGGCGTGTCGTAGGAGCCCGTCGCCTCGGCGAGCTGCGCGAGCACCAGGTCAACAGGCGGTGTCACCACGGCCAGCACCCCGGCGGCCACCAGCAGCTGCCGGGGCGAGCACCGCAGGAACGGCAAGGCGAGGACGAAGAGCACGGCGTACACGCCGAGGATGATGTCGATGTCGGTGCCGAGCGCTTCGAGGACGCCGCCGATGGCGAACACCCACGCCGCACGGACGAGGATCCGCATCCGGGCGCGGACCAGCTCGTCCCCGCCGGCCGGGACGGTCCGGCCGGACAACAGGGCCACCGAGACGCCCGCCAGGACCGCGAAGAGGATCGACGACCGGCCGTTCACCACGCCAAGCCATGTGGAGGGTGATGACCCCACGTCGTCCGCGACGACTCCGACGTGGGCACCGAACATCCCGAAGACGGCCAGCGCACGAGCTACATCGAGACCGGCCACCCGATCCGAGCGAAGCCGCCGCTTCTGCTGTGCGGACGGGAGCTGTCGGGCCTGGTCTCGGCGCACGGCGGTGCTCATGACGGGGCACCGTAGGAGGGCCAGGGCCGGTGGAACCGCTCGTCACGGCCGTTTGCCAAGTTCTTGCACTGTCCTGACCTGTCGCTTGCACCGTGCCGCCTAGAGTCAGAACCGGCTTCGATCGACCAGGTGGTGCGGCGGACGCACCGGTGTCGACTGCCCCCGCTGGTCGAGCGGAGCCTCCGACGCCCAGCGAGCCCGAGGACGGCGGCGATGGATCTTCGTCTCGTGGTGGGCGGCCTGATCGCCCGGAACGCGGTGCTGAGCACGCTGCTGGCGAACCACGACGACCGCCTCGAGCAGAGGTGCTCCGGGCACGGTACGACAACGGCACCGTGCTTCATCGTCCTCACCTGGAGCGTCGACGAGTCCCCGTTCGCGCCGTCCGGGAGCCAGCTGCTCAGGGTGGAAGTGCACACGTCGAACACCGACCCCCGGCGCCACCAGGACCTCGACACCATCGTCCGACTGCTGCACGCGGTCCTGACCGACGACCACGCCAGGACCTCGATCACCGCTCGGCGCCTGGGCGGCTGGGCCGATTCCCGATCCAGCCTGGACACCGTCGTCGAGGTCGGCGTCTGGGAGATCGCTCCGGCCCGGTCCGGTGTCCGGGGAACAGCTCGGCCGCGACTGCTGCCGTGGCCGGACTCCAGCACCCTCACCGCTACCGGTTCCCTGGCATGGGGGACCGTCAGCATGAACTGATCCGGACATCCATGGCGGCGCTGCGGCGAGTCGGTAACGGCCGCGGCGTCGCCCGGCGGGCACCTGGGGGCACGCGTCCTCAGCGATGCCGGCTAGGCGGATGGGCCGGCGTCGTCGGGTGCGGGCAGCTCGAGCCGGTATCCGTGCCCGCGCACGGTGACGATGCGCGGGACGAGGACACCGGGACCGGCGGCTTCGTGGATCCGTCGTCGCAGCGCGGCGACGTGGACGTCGAGGGTCTTGGTGGAGCCGAACCAGTTCTCGTCCCAGACGTCGGACATCAACTGACCGCGGCTGTGCGCGACCTCGGGTCGTGCGGCCAGGCTGGCCAGCAGGTCGAACTCCTTGGGCCGCAGGTGCAGTTGCCGTCCCGCGATCGTCACCGTGTGGCGGGGGACGTCGACGATGAGGTCTCCGACCGCGAACACGGTCGCTGCGGCCGGGATCGCTTCGCCTCGACGCAGGTGCGCGCGGATCCGCGCATGGAACTCGGCCAGGCGGACCGGCTTGACCAGGTAGTCGTCGGCACCGGCTTCCAGCCCGACGACGACGTCCATCTCCGCCGAGCGCGCGGTCACCATGACCAGGACGCACCCGGGCTGGAGCCTTCTCAGCTGCCGGCACACCTCCACCCCGTCCAGGTCGGGCAGTCCCAGGTCCAGCAGCACCAGGTCGACGTCGCCTGCCCCCGCGCGGGCCAGCCCGTCGGTGCCGGTTCGCGCCCAGGAGACCTCGTAGGCGTGGCTGCGCAGGCTCGAGGTCAGCACCTCGCCGATCGTCGGGTCGTCCTCGACGAGGAGGATCCGGCCGGTCACCGCGACATCGTGGCACCCCCCGAGGCCAGCCCGGGCGCCCGCTTCACCGCTGCGGGGAGCCCCGCACACGAACGCGGTGACATCGGCCCGCCGGGGAGACATCCTGGCAATCGACGAGCGGGGCCGATGGCGGCAGCAGAACGGAGACGCTCGTGCGCACTCGGATCATCGGCGTGGCCGTCGTGGCCTCCGTCCTGGCCATCTGTCTCTTCGGTGTCCCGCTGGCCGTCGCCGTTCACCGGTACGCGATCCAGCAGGAGCGGGTCCACCTGGTGAGGGTCGCCACGGACGTCGCCATCGACGTCGCCGACGACGTGGACGACGGCGACACCATCGACCCCGACGACCTCTCCGACGTCGGGGACCGCGGCGACGACATCGACGCGGCCGTGTTCGACGAGGACGGCGACCGGCTGGCCGGATCGATCCCCGGTGAGCACGGCCGCCTCCTGTCCCGGGCTCTGGACGGCGGGGTGCGCGCCCGAGCCCGTGGCGACCTCCTCCTCGCCGCCGCGCCTGTGACCCACTCCGACGAGGTGATCGGCGCGGTCCTGGTCGCCACCCCGCGCAGCGCCGTACTCGGACAGGTCGCCCTCGTCTGGGCGGGCATGGCGGGGCTGGCGGCGGTGGCGGTGACCATCGCCTGGATGGTGGGGCGCCGTCAGGCCGGCCGGCTGGCACGTCCGCTGGAGGACCTGGAGGACAGCGCCCGCCGGCTCGGCGACGGCGACTTCAGCGTCCGCAGCCGCAAGGGCGGCATCGCCGAGATCGACTCGGTGGGGACCGCGCTGGACACCACCGCCGCCCGCCTCGACGACCTGCTCGCCCGCGAGCGCGCGTTCTCCGCCGACGCCTCCCACCAGCTGCGCACCCCGCTGGCCGGGCTGCGGCTCCGCCTGGAAGCCGCGCTGGAACAGCGCGACCAGGACCCCCGGCCGGCGATCGCCGCCAGCCTCGCCGACGCCGACCGCCTCGAGGCCATCATCGACGAGCTGCTCACCCTCGCCCGCGCCGGGCAGGCCGGACAAACCGGTCCCCTGGACCTGGACGCGCTCCTCGGCGAGCTCTCCCCGGAGTGGGGCGCACGCCTCGCTCTGCACGGCCGCGACCTGGAAGTCCGCAGCGACCCCGACGCCCCGGCGGCGCGCGGCTCGGCCGCCGCGGTACGGCAAGTACTCGGCGTCCTCGTGGACAACGCCACCTCCCACGGCGCCGGGACGGTCACGGTGTCCGTGCGGGAGGCCGCCGGCGCGGTGGCCATCGACGTCTCCGACGAGGGCCCGGGCCCCCTGGCGCCCGAGGACACCGTCTTCTCCGGGCGGGCCGACCGGCGCGACGGTCACGGCATCGGTCTCGCCCTCGCCCGCCGTCTCGCCGAGGCCGAGCAGGGCCGGCTGGAGCTGACCCGCCCCTCACCGCCGGTGTTCACCCTCCTCCTCCCGACGGCGCCCGTGGCCGTCCCGGACCGGGAGCCGGGAGCCACCGACGTCTCCAGGAGCGGCGGGATGATCGCCTAGGTCCAACCAAGACCATCGACGATCAACGTCGCCACAGGCCAGAACCGCAGGTCAAGCCGGATGTTCACAAGCTGCCGACAGCAGCCGATCGCCCATGGAACGCTCTCCTGAACCGTGTCGGAGGTTCGAATCCTCGGGGCCACCAGCCGGTGCTGACCGACGGGGTCGTTGGCGGCCCAATGCTTGGGACGCCACGGGATCTAGGCTGGGGCGGTGACGACCGATCAAGTGCCCGACGCACCGCTCGACCCCGAGGACACCCTCGCCCTGGAGCGGCAGGTGTGCTTCGCCCTCTCGGTGGCGGCCCGCAACGTGGTCGCGGTCTACCGGCCGGTGCTCGAGCCGCTGGGGCTGACCCACCCGCAGTACCTGGTGATGCTGGCGCTGTGGCAGCACGGCTCGCTGTCGGTCAAGGAGCTGTCGCACCTGCTGCAACTGGACCCCGGCACGCTCTCGCCGCTGCTCAAGCGGCTGGAGGCGGCCGGCCTGCTGCGCCGGGAGCGGAATCCGAGGGACCAGCGCAACCTGGCGCTGGCGCTGACCGACGCCGGCAGGGCCCTGCGCGCCCAGGCCGAGGCCATCCCCACCGGCATCGTCGAGCGTCTCGGCATGCCGGTCGAGGAGTTGATGGCGCTGCACGGAGCGCTCACCCAGGTGATCGCCGCCTCCCAGCGCGCACTGACGGCGCCAGCACGGGACGAGGACCCGCGGGAGGACGAGGTGCCGCGGGCCACCGTCGCCTGAGGCCCGGCGCAACGGACGGCAGTTGTTAGCCTGCTGACACTTGGTACCCCAACCTTTCGCCCACCAACTGTTCGGGGCACCATGGAGACGTGACCGTCGACCACCAGGAGCGAACCGTCGTGACAGACCCCGAGAGCGGCACGCCGGCCGAGCCCGTCATCCGTCCGGCGCCGCACCGGTGGCTCTGGTACGCCTTCGGCGGCTCGCTGCCCGGGCGCCACCGCGGTTGGGTGCTGCACGACACCACCACCGGCACCTGGTGGCTGCGCCACATCGGCCGCATGCTGGTCCAGCTCGCCGTCCCGATCGCCCTGATCATGACGCTGCTGCCGGCCTCGTGGGGGCTGCGCGCCGCGTGCGCCGGCGGCGGGCTGGCCCTGGCACTGTTCTACTCCCTGGCCTACATGCCGGAGAGCACCGAGACCCGGGTCGTGAAGGCCGGCTACCCGGCGGGCACCGCCACCGTGCACCGCGAGCGCGCCGCCCAGGGCCGGGAGCAGCGCGAGAGCGAGCGCCGGCGGGCCGCCGCGGCCCGGCGCGCCGCCCGCTACCGGGACCGGGCCGGGCGCTGACCCCCGCCGAGAGCCCTCACACCCGGTAGAAGGCCGCCGCGTTGTCGTGCAGCACCGCGTCGACGTGCTCCCCGGCGACGTCCGCCAGCAGATCGAGGTCGGAGTCGGCGAACGGACGCCGGGCGCGGGTGGACGGCAGGTCCGAGCCGGCCATCAGCGCGGTCGGGTCGGCCGCCAGCGCGGCGCGGACGGCCGCGGCGACGTCGAGGTCGACACGGCCGAAGCCCGTCGCCTTGACCCGCACGCCGCGCTCGACGAGCGCGACCAGGTGCGGCAGGCCGTCGGCGTGCAGACCCAGGTGGTCGATGCTCACCGCGGGCAGCGCCGCGAGGGTGTCCACCAGGTCGGCCAGGTCACGGGCGTCGACGTAGAGCTCGGTGTGCAGGCCGGCCAGGTCGTGGACGCGGCGGGCCAGCCGGTCCAGGTGCTCTCTGCCCGCGGACCCGCCGCGGCGCAGGTTGAACCGCACCCCTCGCACCCCGCGCCGCGCGAGGTCGACGACGTCGGCGTCGGGCAGGTCGTGCGGGATCTGCGCAACGCCGACGAAGCCGGGGCCGAGCCGGGCGAGGGCGTCGAGCAGACAGCCCTGGTCGAAGCGCTGGAACGACCCCGAGACGACGGCACCGCCGACGACGCCCAGTGCGGCGGTGCGCTCCAGGTACCGCTCGACGGGGAAGGGATCGGGCAGGAAACCGTCGTTCTCGTACAGCGGGAACCGGTGGTCGACGACGTGGAAGTGGGCGTCGAAGAACGGGCGCCGGGTCGGCACGGGGAGCTCCTCTCGACTCGGTGCGGCGGGGTCCCGGACCGCGTCCACCCCGTGGGTGTCACCCGGCGCGGCGAAACCCCCGGGGGCTCCGAGGCGTTACCGTCTCAGTACGCATGTCGAACCCGGCAACGACGCCGGGCGAGCGGAGGTGGCACACCAGCATGGAGACGAGTGTGGTCGACGTCCCCGATCGGGGGCGGTTCGAGGTCCTGCTCGACGGCCGGGTCGTCGGCCTGGCGAGTTACCACGTCGAGAACGGCACCATGGCGCTGCCGCACACCGAGGTGGACCCCTCCGTCGGTGGACGCGGCATCGGCAAGATCCTCGTCGCCGGCGTCCTCGCCGCCGCCCGCGAGCGCGGCGTGCACGTGCTCCCCTACTGCTCGTTCGTCCGTCACTACATCCAGCAGCACCCCGAAGAGGTCGACCTGGTCGCCGAGGCCGACCGGCCGCACTTCGGTCTGGAGACCGCCGACCGCTGACCTGATCTGCAGATCCCGTCCGCGCTGCCTACCCTGGCGCGGGTGCCCATCGCGCTGCTGTGGTTCCGCCGCGACCTGCGGCTGGCCGACCACCCGGCGCTGCTGGCGGCCCGCGACGCCGCCGGTCCCGACGGCGCCGTCCTGCCGCTGTTCGTCGTCGACCCGCGGCTGTGGGACCCGGCCGGAGGGCCGCGCCGCCGGTTCCTGCTCGACTGCCTCGCCGACCTCGACGCGTCCCTCGACGGTGCCCTGGTGCTGCGCTCCGGGGACCCGGCGCGAGTCGTCCCCGAACTGGTCCAGGAGGTCGGCGCCACCAGCGTGCACGTCTCGGCCGACGCGGGTCCCTACGGACGGCGGCGCGACGCCGACGTGGAGCGCGCGCTGGGCGCGGTGCCCCTCGTGCGCACCGGCTCGCCGTACGCGGTGACGCCCGGCCGGGTCACGAAGGGCGACGGGACGCCGTTCCGGGTGTTCTCGCCCTTCGCCCGGGCCTGGCGGGCGCACGGTTGGCGCGATCCGGCACCGCGGCCGCGGGCGGTCCGGTGGTGCACCGGCGTCCGGTCCGACGAGCGGCCCGACGCGCCGCAACTGGACGGCGTCCGCCTGCCCCCGGCCGGCGAGGCCGCCGCCGCCGCGGCCTGGCGCCGGTTCCGCGACGAGCGGCTGACCGGTTACGGCGAGACCCGGAACACCCCGGGCACCGAGGGCACCAGCCGGATGTCGGCGTACCTGAAGTACGGCTGCACCCACCCGCGGACCCTGCTGGCCGACCTGGCGCACGAGGAGGGGCCGTCGGCCGCGGGCTACGTCACCGAGCTGGCCTGGCGCGAGTTCTACGCCGACGTGCTGTGGCACCGGCCGGAGACGCACCGGGAGGCCTTCGACGGGCGCATGCGCACGATGACCTACGACACCGGCCCGGACGCCGACGAGCGCTTCGCCGCCTGGGCCGCGGGCCGCACCGGCTACCCGATCGTCGACGCCGGGATGCGGCAACTCCTGGGCGAGGCGTGGGTGCACAACCGGGTCCGCATGGTCGTGGCCTCGTTCCTCCTCAAGGACCTGCACGTCGACTGGTGGCGCGGCGCCCGGCACTTCCTCGCCCACCTGGTCGACGGTGACCTCGCCAGCAACAACCACGGCTGGCAGTGGGTCGCCGGCACCGGCACGGACGCCTCCCCCTACCACCGCGTCTTCAACCCGACCCGGCAGGGGAAGCAGTTCGACCCCGACGGCGGGTACGTCCGGCGGTGGGTGCCCGAGCTGCGCGACGTCCCGGCGCGGTTCGTGCACGAGCCGTGGCTGGCGCCCGACGGCGTCCCGCCCGGGTACCCCCTGCCGATCGTCGACCACGCCGAGGAGCGCCGGGTGGCCCTCGACCGCTACGAGCAGGTGCGCCGTGCCTGAGGGGCACACCCTGTTCCGGCTGGCCCGCGACCAGTCACTCGCCTTCGCCGGCCGCCCGGTGCACGTGACCAGCCCGCAGGGCCGCTTCGCCGCGGGCGCGGCGCTGCTGGACGGTCGGGTGCTCGACGAGGTGGTCTCCCACGGCAAGCACCTGTTCGCCTGCTTCGGCGCCGACACGCTGCACGTGCACCTCGGTCTCTACGGCAGCTACACCTCGGGCACCGGCGTCCCGCCCGCGCCGCGGGGCGCGCTGCGGATGCGCTGGGTCGGGGACGGGCCCGACGGCCTCGGCGTCTGGACCGACCTGCGCGGCGCGACCGCCTGCGAGGTGCTTCCCGGACCCGAGGTCGACCGGATCCTCACCCGGCTCGGCCCCGACCCGCTGCGGCCCCGGACCGACGGGACCCGCGCCCACCGGCGCGTCGCCGGCAGCCGCACCGCGATCGGCGCGCTGCTCATGGACCAGTCGGTGCTCGCCGGCGTCGGCAACGTGTACCGCGCGGAGCTGCTGTTCCGGCACGGCGTCTCCCCGTTCCGCCCTGGCCGGGAGGTCGACGCGGACCTGTGGGCGCGGATGTGGTCCGACCTCGTGGTGCTCATGCGCGCCGGCGTGCGGATGGGCCGGATCGTCACCACCCGGCCGGAGCACCGCACCCGCCGGCGCGGCGCGGTGGTGCGGGAGGACGCGCACTACGTCTACCGGCGCACCGGGCTGCCCTGCCGGGTCTGCGGCACGCAGGTCAGGACGCAGGAGATGGTGGCCCGCAACCTCTACTGGTGCCCGGTCTGCCAGGCCGCGTGACCGCGGCGGGGCTGCCCCCTCGGGGTGAGTGACCTGACCCCTCGCCGCGGATATCGTGATCGGATGTCGAGCACGCTGCGCGCCCTGGTGGTCGCCGTGCTCTCCTGCGTCTGCCTCCTGGTCGGGGTCCCGGCCGCCTCGGCCGCGGACGACGATCCCCCGGTGGTCGGCTACGACGTCTCCCACCCGCAGTGCCACGTCCCGCTCCCCGACCGCCCCGCGTTCGGCATCGTCGGGGTGAACGGCGGGCGGGCCACCCGGCCCAACCCGTGCCTGACCGAGCAGCTCGCGTGGGCGGCCGAGGCCACCGGCGCGGTGCGCGGCCAGCCCGCGCTGCAGCTCTACGTCAACACCGCCAACCCCGGCCAGGTGCTCGACCTCGTGCACACCTGGCCGCTGGCCGGCGACAGCCCGTACGGGCACTGCGACGGCGCCAACGACGAGGCGTGCTCGTGGCGGTACGGCTGGCTGCGCGCCTACCTCGACGTCGAGGCGTTCTTCGCCCCTGCCGCGGAGCGGGCCGGCGTCGACCCCGACCCGGCCGCGCACCGCTGGTGGCTCGACGTCGAGACCATGAACACCTGGCAGTACGGCTCCCCGGCGGCCCGGGCCCGCAACCGCGCGGCACTGGAGGGCATGGCCGCCTACCTCGGCAGCCGCGGCGCGGAGGTCGGGCTCTACTCCACCGCGCAGCAGTGGGGCCGGATCATCGGCGACGTCCCGCGGGACAGCGCCCTGTACGGCCTGGACAGCTGGCTGGCCGGCGGCGGCACGCCGGCCGGCGCCCGGGCGACCTGCCGCCGGGCGCCGCTGGTGGGCGGCGGCGAGGTGGTCATGGCCCAGTACGTCGAGGACCGGCTGGACCACAACCACCCCTGCGACTAGAGCGCGCCCTTCGCCCCGTCCCCGGCCGGGAGGGCGGTCAGCACCTGCAGGTCCGGCGCGCCGGCGAGCTTGCCGTCCAGCGCCTGGCTGAGCTCGGCGAACGGGTCCCCCTTGCCGTGCGCGGCCAGGTCCTCGGGGCTGTCCCACTGCTCGATCATCACCAGCCGGCCGTCCTGCCCCTCGTGCAGCGCGTAGCGCCGGCAGCCGGACTCGCCGTGCACCTGCGGGATCGCCGCCAGCACCGCCTCGCGAACGGCGGCGGCGTGCTCGGGCTGGGGGGTGATGGTCGCGACGACGACGACGGCCACGGGCTGCTCCTGGGATCGAGGGGACGGGCCTATGCCTGGTGCATTCCCGCCCGCGCGGGTCAGGATGCCTGTCGTGTCGGTCGAGGAAGACCCCGGTCCCCCGTCCTCCGTGCCACCCCTGCGGGTGGCCGTCGTCGGCGCGGGTCCGGCCGGCATCTACGCCGCCGAGGCGCTGACCCGCCAGGACGACGTGCCGGTGGCCGTCGACCTGCTGGACCGGCTGCCCACGCCGTTCGGCCTGGTGCGGCACGGCATCGCCCCCGACCACCCGAAGATGCGGGCCATCCGCGACACCCTGCACCGGGCGCTGGACCACCCGTCGGTGCGGTTCGTCGGCAACGTCGAGGTCGGGCGGGACCTCGACTGCGCCGACCTGGCCCGCACCGTCGACGCCGTCGTCTACACCTACGGCGCGGCGCTGGACCGGCACCTGGCCATCCCCGGGGAGGAGCTGCCGGGCAGCCTGGCCGCGACCGACCTGGTCGCCTGGTACACCGGCCACCCCGACGCCGACCGCGCGCGGGTGGAGGCGGCGCTCGCCGGGGCGCGGTCGGTCGTGGTGGTCGGCGTCGGCAACGTGGCGCTCGACGTCGCCCGCGTGCTGGCCCGCACGCCGGCCGAACTCGAGCCGACCGACATGCCCCAGCACGTGCTCGACGCCCTGGCCGCCGCGCCGGTGGGGTCGGTCACCGTCCTCGGCCGCCGCGGCCCGGCACACGCCACGTTCACCACCCAGGAGCTGCGCGAGCTCGACGAGCTGGCGCAGGCCACCGTGCTGGTCGACCCCGCCGACCTGGAGCTCGACCCCGCCGCCGAGGAGCGGGCCGCCGCCGACCGCGTGGTCAGCCGCAACCTCGCCGTGCTGCGCGAGTGGGCCGGGCACACGCTCGAACCGGGCCGGACCCCGCTGCGGCTGCGCTTCTACACCCGTCCGGTGCGGCTGGTCGGCGAGGAGCGGGTGACCGGCGTCGAGGTCGAGCGCACCGTCGTCGACGCCGAGGGCCGCGCGTCGGGCACCGGTGAGCTGGAGGTCCTCCCCGCCGACCTGGTGGTGCGCTCGGTCGGCTACCGCGGCAGCGGGCTGCCGCACCTGCCGCTCGACGAGCGGCGCGGCACCGTGCCCAACGAGGGAGGGCGGGTGCTGCGCGACGGGCAGCGCGCGCCCGGCGAGTACGTGGCCGGCTGGATCAAGCGGGGGCCGACCGGCGTCGTCGGCACCAACAAGCACGACGCCCGGGAGACGGTCGCCGCGCTGCTCGAGGACGTCGCCGCCGGGGTCCTCCGGCCGGGCCGCGGCGGGGGCGACGACCTGGTGTCCGAGCTCCGGGCCAACGGCGCCGACCCGGTCCTGCTGGAGGACTGGCGGGCGATCGACGCGGCCGAGGTCGCCCTCGGGGCCACCCGCGGCCGGGCCCGGACGACGCTGCACGAGTGGGAGTCGCTGCTGGCGGCGGTCAAGGAGGCGGCCGCCCGGGCCCGCTGAGCCTCACCCGGCGGCGACCAGCAGCTCCCGCGCCGTCCGGACGTCCGCGGCGGCGACCAGCCGGATCAGGGTCTCGGTGTCCGGCCGGAGCAGCAGCGGCCCGCCGTCGGGGGCGAGCGCCACCCCGCCGGCCGCGGCGAGCACGGCCAGCCCCCCGGCGACGTCGTGCACGTGCGTGCCACTGCGGTCCAGGTCGTGCCAGGCCGCGGCCGACCCGTCGGCGACCAGGCACAGGTCGACCGCGGTGCAGCCGGTGACCCGGATCCGCCGCGCGGCCGCCGGCACGGGAACGCTCCCGCCCGGCGGAGCCGTGGGGACGACGACCGTGCCACCCGTCCGGGGCCGGACGGGCACGCCGTCGCGGCGGGCGCCGGCGCCGAGCGCTCCCTCCCAGCGGCGGCCGCTCGACAGGTCGGCCACGATCCCGGCGACGGCGCGGCCGCCGCGGACGAGGGCGGCCGAGAACGCCCACGGCGGCAGCCCGGCCCGGAAGTTGCCGGTGCCGTCCAGCGGGTCCAGCACGATCCACGGCGCGTCGTCGGCGACCGGCCGGTCGTGGCGCTCCTCGCTGAGCAGGGGAACGCCCAGCGGGGCGAGCACCTCCGCGGCGGCGGCGTGCGCGGCCTCGTCGGCGGCCAGCGACGGGCTGCCGTCGTCCTTGACCCGGTCGGTGCCGGCGTCCCGGGCCAGCGCGGCGGCGACCTCGACGCGAGTGGCGGCCAGCGCGGCCAGGTGCAGGAAGCGGTCGGCGAGCGGCGCCTCCACCGGTGGCAGGGGAACGGGGAGGACGTCGTCGCGCACCCGGTCGCGCACCCGCTCGCAGCCCCAGCCGGCCGCGACGGCGAGGACGCGGGGCTGGGTGATCCGTGCGCCGGTCCGGCGCACGAGCACCGCCTCCGCGGCGCCGTCCTCCCCCCACTCGCGGCGCAGCAGCGCGACGCTGCCCCGGTCGTCGACCAGCAGCCGCCGGGCGGGGTCGACGAGCGTGGTGGCGAGGGCGGCCGGCGCGACGCCGAGGGACTCGGCCGCCGAGCGCACCTCGTCCGCCCGGGTCGCCACCCGCAGGTCGAGCGGTCCCGGGTCGGCCCGCCACTCCAGCCGCGGCTCAGCCACTGTTGCGCAGGGCCGTGGCGATGCCGTTGATGGTCAGCTGGATGTTGCGCCGCACCAGCTCGTCGTCGTCCCCGCCGCGACGCCGTCGCAGCATCTCGACCTGCAGGTGGTGCAGCGGCTCCAGGTAGGGGAACCGGTTGCGGATCGACCGCGCCAGCGACGGGTTGTCCGCCAGCAGCCGGTCGTCGCCGGTGACCGCCAGCAGCATCCGGCAGCTGCGCTCGTGCTCGGCGGTGATCTGGTCGAACACCCGGTGCCGCAGCTCCTCGTCGGGCACCAGCTCGGCGTAGCGGGCGGCCAGCCCGAGATCGGTCTTGGCCAGGACCATCCCCATGTTCGACAGCATGGTGCGCAGGAACGGCCAGCGCCGGTGCAGCTCCTGCAGCCGGGCCAGCTTCGCGTCGTCGCCGTCCACCCAGCTCTCCAGCGCGGTGCCGGTGCCGTACCAGCCGGGCAGCATGATGCGGCTCTGCGACCAGCTGAACACCCACGGGATGGCGCGCAGGTCGGCGATCGAGTCGCCGGCCTTGCGCGACGGCGGCCGGCTGCCGATGTTCAGCTCGGCCAGCTCGCCGATCGGCGTCGCCGCGCGGAACCAGTCGACGAAGCCCGGCGTCTCGTGCACCAGCGCCCGGTAGGCCTGCTGCGCGCGGGCGGCGAGGTCGTCGAGCAGGGCGTAGGCCGGTTCGGCGTCCTCCCCCAGGCCCTCGACGTCGAGCAGGGTCGACTCCAGGGTGGCCGCGACCACCGCCTCCAGGTTGCGCCGGGCGAGGTCCGGGTCGGCGTACTTGGCGGCGATGACCTCGCCCTGCTCGGTGATCCGCAGCGCGCCCGCGACCGCACCCGGCGGCTGGGCGCGGATGGCGTCGTAGCTGGGCCCGCCGCCGCGCCCGACGGTGCCGCCGCGGCCGTGGAACAGCCGCAGCCGGATGCCCTCGGTCCGGGCCACCTCGACCAGCGCCAGCTCGGCCCGGTACAGCGCCCAGTTGGCGGCGAGGTAGCCGCCGTCCTTGTTGCTGTCGGAGTAGCCGAGCATGACCTCCTGCACGTCGCCCCGGTTGGCCACGAGCGTGCGGTAGAGCGGCTCGCCGAGGACGGCGGACATCGTCTGCGCGGCGCGCTGGAGGTCAGCGATCGTCTCGAACAGCGGCGAGATGCCGACCGGGCAGGTCGGGCCGTCCTCGCCGTCGGGGTCGAGCAGCCCGACCTCCTTGAGCAGGACGGCGACCTCGAGGACGTCGCTCACCGACTCGCACATGCTGATCACGTAGTTCGGGATCGCCCGCGGCCCGAGCTCCCGCACCTGCCCGGCCGCGGCCTCCAGCAGGTCGAGCTCCCCGCGGGCCAGCTCGGACAGCTCCGCCCCGTGCCGGACCAGCGGGCGGCGCATCCGCAGCTCGCCGACCAGCAGGGCCACCCGGTCGTCCTCGTCGAGGGCGGCGTAGTCGGGGCAGACGCCGGCCCAGGCGAGCAGCTCGCCGAGCACCTCCTCGTGGACCGCCGAGTTCTGCCGCATGTCCAGCCCGCAGAGGTGGAACCCGAAGACCTCGACGGCGTCGCGCAGGCGGGCCAGCCGGTCGTCGGCGAGCGCGTCGGCCCCGTGCCGGCGCAGCGACGTGTCGACCGTCGCCAGGTCGGCGAGCAGCTCGTCGGGGCCGTCGTAGGGCTCGAGCTCGTGGTGCGGCGGGCGGCCCGGGACGAACCCGAGCACCCGCTGGGCGGTGGCGGCCAGCCGGGCGTGGATGCCGTGCAGCGCGCGCCGGTAGGACTCGTCGGCGCGGAACGGCGAGTCGTCGCGGGAGGCCTCGGCCAGGTGCGCCAGCTCCGGCGTGGGGGTGATCAGCCGGTCGGACATGGACAGCTCGTCGTGCAGCGCCAGCAGCTCACCGAGGTGGTGGGCCAGCGCGGTCTCGGCCTGCCGGGTGCTGGCCCGGCGGACGGCGTCGGCGGTGACGAACGGGTTGCCGTCGCGGTCGCCGCCGATCCAGGAGCCGGGCAGCAGCATGGGCCGCGGGAGCAGCCCGGCGTGCGGCCAGCGCTCGCGCAGCGCCCGGCGCAGCTCGGCGTTGATCGCCGGGACCACCTCGAACAGGGACAGCTCGTAGTAGCGCAGCGCCTCGTCGATCTCGTCGGCCAGCCGCAGCCGGGACAGCCGCAGCAGCGCCGTCTGCCAGAGGGTGAGCACCGCCCGGTGCAGCTCGGCCGACCACTCGGCCTCCTCCACCTCGCCGGGGGCGGAGCGGTCGCGGCGGCGGATCAGCTCGGTGACCTGGCGCTGCACGCGGAAGACCGTGCGGCGCCGGACCTCGGTGGGGTGGGCGGTGACGACCGGGCAGACCAGCGCGCCGGCGAGCTCGCGCGCGACGACGTCCGGGTCGAGCCGCGCGGCGTCCAGCAGCCCCAGGGTGGCCGCCAGGCTGCCCTTCTGCGGGGGCGAGCCCTCGCGCCGGTGGATGCGGCGGCGCCGCTGGTGGTGGATGTCCTCGGCGAGGTTGGCCAGCAGCGAGAAGTGACTGAACGCGCGGATGACGTGGTTGGTGGAGCGGACGTCGAGATCGCCGAGCCGGGCGGCCAGCTCGGCGCGGTCGACCTCCGAGCGGCGGACGCGGAAGGCCTCCACCCGGGTGGACTCCACCAGCGCCAGCACGTCCTCGCCCGACTGCTCGCCGATCACCTCCCCCAGGACGCGGCCCAGGAGCCGGATGTCCTCGCGGAGCGGGGCGTCGGTGGCAGCGGTGGCATCCCCCTCCGCCCCTCCGTGGTGGCGCAGGTCGGCGACGTCGACAGTGGCTTCCGACACGGGGGCAGTATCGGGGGCGGGTGTGACGAGCGGGTGTCCTGGGGAGATCCTCCCGTCGTGGACCGTCTCCGGGCCGTCGCCGCCGACCTCTCCCCCGCCCGCCACGGGGAGGGCCCGCGGTGGGACGCCGACCGCGCCGAGCTGCTGTGGGTGGACATCGCCGCGGGCCTGGTCCGCCGGGCCACGGTCGCCGCCGACGGCACCCTCACCGAGACGGCCGTGCACCCCGGCGGCGACACCGTGGGCGCCGTCGCCCCCGCGACCGCCGGAGGCTGGCTGCTGGCCGCGGGCGGCGGCTTCACCCACCTGGCCGGCGACGGGACGGCGCGGGTGCTGGTGACCCTCGCCGGCGAGGGCGGCACCGAGGCGAGCGGCGGCACGCGGATGAACGACGCCGCCTGCGACCGCGCCGGCCGGTTCTTCGCCGGCACCATGGCCTTCGACCAGCGGCCCGGCGGCGGGACGCTGTACCGGCTGGACGTCGACGGCACGGTGACCACCGTGCTCGACGGGCTCACCGTCTCCAACGGCATCGGCTGGTCCCCCGACGACCGCACCGTCTACCTGGCCGACTCCGGCCCCGGCGTCGTGCACGCCTTCGACTACGACGTGTCCGCCGGCACGTTCGCCAACGGCCGGGTGCTGCTGGAGTTCTCCGGCGACGAGGGCGTCGCCGACGGCCTGACCGTCGACGACGACGGCTGCCTCTGGACGGCGCTGTGGGGTGGCGGCCAGGTCCGCCGCTGGTCACCGGACGGCGAGCTGCTGGCCGTCGTCGAGGTGCCGGTGGCCCAGACGTCGAGCTGCGCGTTCGCCGGCCCGGGCCGGGACCTGCTGGTGGTCAGCACCTCCACCGAGGGCATGGACGACGCCGCGCGGGCGGCCCAGCCCGACGCCGGCCGGCTGTTCACCGCCCGGCCGGGGCCCACCGGACCCGCGGCGTTCCCCTACCGCGGCCCGCTGGGTGGAGTCCGCCAGGTGGTGTAGCCGTCGGTTTCCGCGGAAACCGACGCTCTTCAGCCCTCGAGGTCGCGCAGCGCCCGCGCGGCCAGGTCGTCGCCGTCGGCCGCGCCGAGCCGGAAGTGCTCCACCGCGCCGTCGTGGTCGCCCCGCTCGGCGAGCAGCACGGCCAGGTTGTGGTGGCAGTAGCTGTCCCCGGCGGCGATGCCGGCGCGGTAGGCCTCCTCGGCCGCCTCGACGTCGCACAGCTCCTCGACGTAGAAGTTGCCCAGCGGCAGCCAGGCCTGGGCCTCGCCCCGCTTGGCGCCCCGCTCGAGGGCGAACCGGGCCTCGGCCACCCGGTCCGTCGCGCGCAGCAGCGCGGCCAGCGCGGTGCGGGCGCCGGGATAGTGGTCCGCCCCGGCCCGCAGGTCGGCCTCCAGATCGAGGTCGCCGGTCGCCGCCCACCGCCAGCACGCGACGACGGCCGCGGCACCGGCGTCCCCGGTCGCGGCCACCTCCTCGGCCACCGCCAGGGCCTGCTGGTGCTCGCCCTGCTCGCGCAGGAGGAAGGCCAGCTGCAGCCCGCCCTCGGAGTCGCCGGCCTGGCCGGCGCCGCGGTAGGCGCGCATCGCGCCGGCCAGGTCCCCGATCTCCTCGAGGACCAGGCCGAGGTTGACCCACGCGTCGGCCTCGCCGCCGACCAGGGCCTGCTCGTAGGCCTCGACGGCCTCCTCGACCCGCCCGCGGGCAGCCAAGCTGTTGCCCAGGTTGAACCAGCCCAGGGCAGCCCCCAGCTCGGCGGCGCGGCGGAAGCAGCGTTCGGCGTCCCGGTCGCGCCCGGCATCGGCCAGGTCGCAGCCCAGCTCGATGATCACGTCGGCGTCCCGGCAGGCGCGCAGCCGCCGGAGGCGCCCGTCCAGGTCCTTCCCCATGCGGTGATCATCAGGGCGGCCGGCGGCGGCGTCGTCCCCCGACCGTGGCGTCTCACCCCGAGGAGGAGGTGCCCCGGCTCACCCGCCGAAGGCCTCCCGCCAGGCGGGCACCAGCTCCTCCTGGCTCCAGCGGAGGAACGGCTCCTGGTGCCCGCCACCGATCTGCACCAGCGCGAGGTGGGTGAACCCGGCGTCGGCATAGGCCCTCGCCGCCTCGAGCACCGCGTCGACGTCGTCCCCGCACGGGATGCTCGCCGCGACGTCCTCCTCCCGCACGAACTGGCTGGCCGAGTCGAACGCCGGGGTGTCCGGCAGCTCGGCGTTGACCTTCCAGCCGAGGCCGAACCAGCGGAACAGGGTGTGCGCGCGGGTGACGGCGGCGTCCCGGTCGGCGTCGTAGCAGACCGGCATCTGCCCGATCCGGGGCTTGCCGGCCCCGCCGGCGGCGTCGAACTGCTCCCCGAGCTCGGCGTTCGGCTCGACGGCGATCATCGCGTCGGCGAGCTCGCCGGCGATCTGGCAGGACTGTGCGCCGGAGACGGCGACGCCGATCGGCACCCGCTGCTCGGGGAGGTCCCAGAGCTTGGCCGACTCGACGTCGAAGTGCTCGCCCCGGATGTTGCAGTACCCGCCGTCGAAGAGGTCGCTGATGATCTGGATCGCCTCGACCAGCATCTCCTGGCGGACGTCGGCCGGCGGCCAGCCGGCACCGACGACGTGCTCGTTGAGGTTCTCGCCGGAGCCCAGGCCGAGGGTGAACCGGCCGTCGGAGAGCAACTGCAGCGTCGCCGCCTTCTGCGCGACGACCGCCGGGTGGTACCGGAACGACGGGCAGGTCACGTAGGTCATGAGCGGGATGCGGCTGGTGGCCTGCGCGGCGGCGCCCAGGACGGTCCACGCGTGCGGCGCGTGGCCCATCTCGTCGAGCCAGGGGAAGTAGTGGTCGCTGCTGACCGCGAAGTCGAAGCCGACCTCCTCGGCGCCCACCACGTGGGCGACCAGGTCCTTCGGCCCCGCCTGCTCGGTCATCATCGTGTAGCCCAGCTGCATCGCCATGCGGCGGCGGCTACCCGGGCCCGGTTGCGCCCAACCGGTTCACACGCGCTCGGCGCGCAGCGCCTCCCGCAGCTTGACCTTGCCGGTGGTGCGCAGCAGCGCCCCCGCGTACACCCGCCCGCCGAGCCGCACGATGAGCGCGATCGCCACGAGCATGAGGACGACGGCCAGCGCCACCTCCCACAGTGCGGCCTCCCCGGCGGCCTGCCGCACCGGCATGACCAGCGGCGACAGCCCGGGCACGTAGGAGGCGACCGTGGCCAGCGTGCTGGTGGGGTCGCCGGCGGCCTGGAAGGCGACGACGAAGCCGACCACGAGCAGGAGCGACGTCGGCGTCAGCACGCTGCCGAGGTCCTCCTGCCGGCTGACCAGGGAGGCCGCGACGGCGAACACGGAGGCGTAGAACGCGTACCCCAACACGAACCAGGCGACGACCGTGAGCACCGTGCTGATCAGCTCGCCGGGCACCGCGACCACGTCGAAGGCCAGCGCGGCGGACACCCCGACGACGCCGATCACGACGATCTGCCCGAGCCCCAGGACGCCGAGGCCCAGGATCTTCCCGGCGAGCAGCTGCCACGGGCGCATGGTGGCCAGCAGCAGCTCCACCACGCGGCTGGACTTCTCCTCCACGACGCCCTGAGCGACGAACTGGGCGAAGAGGATGAGCAGGCCGTACAGGACGGCGACCCCGATGACCGCCACGACGATCCGCTGGCCGTCGTCCTCGGCGTCCGCCAGCGGCGTCACCGCGACCTGGGGCAGTTGCTGCAGGTCGACACCCGCCTCGAGCAGCCGGTCGGAGATCGCCACCCCGGTGACCGCGCCGCTGACGACTGCCTCCATCGTCGCGTCGCGCTCGCGCACGATCAGCTCGGGGTTCGCCCCCGCACCGTCCACCAGCGCGCCGTCGACCTCCTCGTCCTCGACCGCGGCGTGGGCCGTCGCCTCGTCGGCGTACTCGACGACCTCGACGGCGACGCCGACGGTCGCCGCCTGCTCCTGGACGGCGGGCCCGAGCCGGCTCGCGTCGCCGACGATCCCCAGCCGGCCCTCGTCCCCGCCGGAGTTGACCGCGACCTGGAAGGCCATCAGGCCCAGCAGGAGGACGACGATGACGATCGAGCTGATGATGAAGTTCTTGTCCCGGATGCGGCTGGAGATCTCCCGGCCGGCGACCAGCCGGACGAGGGCCGCGCTGCCCGGGTTCCCCGGCTCGCTCATGCCGCCACCTGCTCGCGCGGAGCCGGGTCGGCGACGGCCTCGCGGAAGAGCTCGACGAGGGTCGGTTCGCGCCAGGCGAAGTGGGTGACCCGGCCGGTGCGCAGCGCCGCGGCCAGCACCGCCTGGTCGTCGGTCCCGCCGTCGAGCTCCAGCAGGGTGTCGCCGGCCTGCTGCGAGACGACCCGCACGCCGGGCAGGAGGGCCGGCCAGCCCGCGGGCGCGTCGGGGACGACGACCCGCAGCAGCCGGCCGGCCTCCCGGCGGCGCAGCTCGGCGACCGTCCCGGTGGCGACCATGTGGCCGCGGGCGAGGATGCCGACGGAGTCGCACAGCCGCTCGACCAGGTCGAGCTGGTGGCTGGAGAACACGACCGGGACGCCGTCGCGGACCTGCTCCAGCAGCGCCTCCGCCAGGGAGTCCACGCCGACCGGGTCCAGGCCCGAGAACGGCTCGTCGAGGATGAGCACCTCGGGCCGGCTGACGAGCGCGGCGGCGAGCTGCACGCGCTGCTGGTTGCCCAGCGACAGCTTCTCCACCTGGTCGCCGCGGCGGGCGCCGAGGCCCAGCCGCTCGGCCCAGTGCTCGGCGGCGCGGCGGGCCGCGGCGGCGTCGAGACCGTGCAGCCGCGCGAAGTAGGCCAGCTGCTCGCCGACCTTCATCTTCGGGTAGAGGCCGCGCTCCTCCGGCATGTAGCCGACCCGCCGCCGCACCTCCTGGTCGAGCGGACGGCCCTGCCAGCGGACCTCCCCGGCGTCGGCGCGGGCCAGCCCCAGCGCGATCCGCATGGTCGTGGTCTTGCCGGCCCCGTTGGCGCCGCAGAAGCCGAACATCGACCCGGGCGCGACCGTGAACGTCACCCCCTCGAGCACCTGGTTCGACCCGTAGGTCTTGTACAGCCCCTCGAACTCCAGCACCGTTCCTCCGTCCGATCCGCTCCTCGACCGTATCGGTCGGCCGAGGTCGCGCCGCGCACGCGACTGGGGTGTCATCGGGTCATGAGCGAGGAGAACGTCCCGGCACAGCCGCCGTCCGGGGTCGGGCTGGACGGGCTGCGCGCCGCCGCGGCCGGGTGCACGGCGTGCGAGCTGTGGCAGGGCACCACCCAGACGGTGTTCGGCGAGGGCCCGCCGACCGCCCGCATCGTGTTCGTCGGTGAGCAGCCCGGCGACCAGGAGGACCGCAAGGGCGAGCCGTTCGTCGGCCCGGCCGGCCGGCTGCTGGACAAGGCACTGGGCGACGCCGGCATCGACCGCCGCGACGCCTACGTCACCAACGCCGTCAAGCACTTCCGCTTCACGCAGAAGGGCAAGCGGCGGATCCACCAGACGCCGGGTCCCGAGCACCTGCGCGCCTGCCGGCCGTGGCTGGAGGCGGAGTTCGCCGTCCTCCAGCCCGAGGTCGTGGTCTGCCTCGGGGCCACCGCGGCCAAGGCGCTGATCTCGCCGTCCTTCCGGATCACCAAGGACCGCGGCCGGCTCGTCCCGTGGACCCCGCCCGGCACCGAGGCCGCCGCCGACCCGGCCGACGACGACGAGGACGCCCCGCACCAGACGTGGATGCTGGCCACCACGCACCCCTCGGCGATCCTGCGGACGCCGGACGAGGCCCGCGACGCCGCCTACGACGCCCTCGTCGCCGACCTCCGGGTGGTCGCGCACGCGCTGGCCTGAGCCCGGCACCCCCCGGGAAAGCGAAACGGTCCGTATCCGGTCATGATTCGGGGTGCCCCGGCCGGTCGTCGCCACTCTCGGGGGCGGGCGAGGCCGGCCGGGGCTCGCCCGCCGCCGTGCCCGCGTAGGCCGCCCGGGACGCCCGGAAGTGCCAGAACGACGGCACGGCGACCGCGACGACGGCCATCGCGACGACGACCACGACGCCGCCGGACACCATCGCCGCGCTGACCGAGGCCGCACTGGCGATCGCGCCCGCCCGCAGGTCCCCGAGCCGGGGCCCGCCCGCGACGACGACGAGGAAGACGCCCTGCATCCGGCCGCGCATCTCCTCGGGGGCGGCCAACTGGAGCATCGAGGACCGGAGCACCGCGCTGACCATGTCGCCGGCCCCGGCCACCGCCAGGCACAGCACGGCGAGCCACAGCGACGGCGCGACGCCGAAGCCGATGATCGCCAGGCCCCACACGACGATCGCGCCGAGCACGACGACGCCCTGCCGGTCGACCCGCGACACCCACCCCGAGGTCAGCCCCATGACCAGCGCGCCGATCGAGATCCCGGCGTACAGCCAGCCCAGGCTGTTGGGCGAGTCCGCGTACCGCCCCTCCGACAGCTCGGGGAACACCGCCTGCGGCCAGGCGAAGCACATCGCGATGATGTCGACGACGAAGGTCATCAGGAGCACCGGCTGGGTGCGCAGGAAGCCGAAGCCCTCCCACACGCCGCGCAGTGCGGCGCCGAGCCGCAGCGGCCCGGCGTCCCGGCCGGGGAGCAGCGTCGGCAGGCCGCGCAGCAGCAGCACGGCGACGACGAAGCCGAGCGCGTCCACGGTGTAGGTGATGAACAGGTCGCCGACGGCGATGAGGACGCCGGCCAGCAGCGGCCCGACGATGACCCCCACCTGCCGCACCGTCATCGCCAGCGCGTTGGCCGCCGGCACCCCCTCGGCGCCGACGATGGCCGGGATGACGGCGCTGCGGGTCGGCTGGTTGACGGCGCTGAAGCCGGAGACGCAGGCGGTGAGGACCCACAGGAGCCAGAGGTTCCCGCCGCCGGGCAGCAGCGCCTGGACGGCGAGCAGCGCGCTGGTCACCGCGGAGCCGACCCCGGTGACCAGCATGAGGCGGCGCCGGTCCATGGAGTCGGCGATGGCGCCACCGAGCAGGCCGAAGACGATGAGCGGGACCAGCGCCACGATCGAGGTGACGCCGACCAGCAGCGAGGAGCCGGTGAGGGTGAAGACCTGGTACGGGACGGCGACCAGCGTCATCTGCTGGCCGAGCATGGTCGCCGCCACGCCCCAGAACAGCCGCCGGTAGTCCGGGTTGCGCAGCGGGGTGGTGTCGATGGCCCAGGCGCGCTGGGGCCTCGCCGGCACCGGCACCGGCTCCTCGACCGGGCCGCCACCCTCGACGGGGTCGACGGGTGAAGTCATCGGGTCACCGGCTCGCTCCCGCGGCGCGCTCCGCTCCTCGCTCGCCGGCGCCCGCTGCGATGCTCACGCCCCTGTGCGCTCACCAGGCCCCCCGTTCGCTCCCGCAGGGCGCTCCGCTCCTCGCTCGTTCCTCGCTGCGATGCTCACGCCCCTGTGCGCTCACCAGGCCCCCCGTTCGCTCCCGCAGGGCGCTCCGCTCCTCGCTCGTTCCTCGCTGCGATGCTCACGCCCCTGTCCGCTCACGGAGCGAGCCGCTGGACGATCCAGCCGCCACCCTCCTCGTCATCCCGCACGAACCGCAGCCGGTCGTGCAGCCGGTCGACGCCGCCCTGCCAGAACTCGACCCGGTCGGGGACCACGCGGTAGCCGCCCCACGCCTCCGGCCGGGGCACCCCGCCCTCCGGCGTCCCGGCGTCGAGCCGGCGCAGCCGCTCCACCAGCTCCTCGCGCGAGTCGACGACGGTCGACTGCACCGAGGCCGCGGCCGCCAGCTGGGCACCGCGCGGGCGGGGGTCCCACAGGTCGTCGGACGCCGCGGCGCCCACCCGCTCGACCCGGCCGGCCACCCGCACCTGGCGCTGGAGGGCGTGCCAGGGGAAGACCAGCGCCGCCCGGGGGTTGACCGCGAGCTGGGCGCCCTTGGCCGAGGCGTAGCTGGTGCCGAAGACGAAGCCGTACTCGTCGTAGCCCTTGACGAGCACGATGCGGGCGTCCGGGGCGCCGTCGGCGTCGGCGGTGGCGACCACCGCGGCGTTGGGCTCCGGGAGCTCGGCCGCCACGGCGTCGCCGAACCAGCGGTCGAACTGCTCGACCCAGCTGGGGGCGAGGTCCTCCTCCCGGAGACCCTCCTGGTCGTAGTCCCTGCGCATGCGGGAGAGGTCGGGCACGAACCCATGCTGTCACCGGCCACCGACGGCGGTGCGACCCCGCCGTCGAACCCCCTGCCGGGGCGGGCCGTCCTCCCCCGCCCCGGCTGTTCCGGGCCCGTTCGCACGGCCTAGGGTCTGGTCGCAGTCGTGCGCCGTTCCCACGGACGCACGAGTCCCGCGCGCAGAGGAGCATGCGAGATGGCCGACGACTTCGTACCCGGCCTGGAGGGTGTCATCGCCTTCGAGACCGAGATCGCCGAACCCGACAAGGACGGCGGGGCGCTCCGGTACCGCGGCGTCGACATCGAGGACCTGGTCGGCAAGGTCACCTTCGGCAACGTCTGGGCGCTCCTGGTCGACGGCAAGTTCGGCCCCGGCCTGCCGCCGGCCGAGCCGTTCCCGATCCCGGTGCACACCGGCGACGTGCGCGTCGACGTGCAGGCCGCGCTGGCGATGCTCACCCCGATCTGGGGCTACAAGCCGCTGCTGGACATCGACCCCGACGAGGCGCGGGAGGAGCTGGCGCGGGCCGCCGTCATGGCGCTGTCCTACGTCGCCCAGTCCGCCCGCGGCATCGGCATCCCCGCGGTGCCGCAGAAGCGGATCGACGAGGCCTCGACCATCGTCGAGCGGTTCATGGTCCGCTGGCGCGGCGAGCCCGACCCCCGCCACGTCGCCGCCGTCGACGCCTACTGGACGTCGGCCGCCGAGCACGGCATGAACGCCTCGACGTTCACCGCCCGGGTCATCGCCTCCACCGGCGCCGACGTGGCGGCCGCCCTGTCCGGGGCGATCGGCGCGATGTCCGGGCCGCTGCACGGCGGTGCGCCGTCCCGCGTGCTGCACATGCTCGACGGCGTCGAGCAGTCCGACAGTGCCGAGCGGTACGTGAAGGACCTGCTCGACCGGGGCGAGCGGCTGATGGGCTTCGGCCACCGCGTCTACCGCGCCGAGGATCCCCGCGCCCGGGTGCTGCGCCGCGCCGCCGAGGAGCTGGGCGCACCGCGGTTCCAGGCCGCGCTGGCCCTGGAGCAGGCCGCGCTGACGGAGCTGCGCGAGCGCCGTCCCGACCGGCCGATCGAGACCAACGTGGAGTTCTGGGCGGCGATCGTCCTCGACTTCGCCGAGGTGCCCAGCCACATGTTCACCTCGATGTTCACCTGCGCCCGCACCGCCGGGTGGTGCGCGCACATCCTCGAGCAGAAGAAGACCGGCCGGCTGGTCCGCCCGTCGGCGCGCTACATCGGCCCGGACGCGCGCCGGCCCGAGGACGTCGAGGGCTTCGACACCATCACCACCAAGGCCATCAACCAGCCCACGCCGGCCTGAGAGAGGGCCTCCCTGCCCCCGCCACTCGCACGCTCGTGGCGGGCCCGTGCAGGGAGGCCGCCCGTCATCCCCACCCCACGTAGAAGGCAGTCCCCCCGGATGAGCATCACCATCCCCGCCGACCTCCTGCCTGCCGACGGCCGCTTCGGCTGCGGCCCGTCGAAGGTCCGCCCCGAGGCGCTGGAGGCGCTGGCGAGCAGCGGCGCCTCGCTCATGGGGACCTCGCACCGACAGTCGCCGGTGAAGGGCCTGGTCCGGCAGGTGCGCGAGGGGCTGACCCAGCTCTTCGACCTGCCCGACGGGTACGAGGTCGTGCTCGGCAACGGCGGGACGACCGCGTTCTGGGACGCGGCGATCATCGGCCTCATCCGGGAGCGCAGCGCGCACGGCACGTACGGGGAGTTCTCCGCGAAGTTCGCCTCCGGCGTGGCCGAGGCGCCGTTCCTCGCCGACCCGGTCGTCGCGAAGGCCGACCCGGGGTCGCTGGCGCTGCCGACGGCCGCCAAGGGCGTCGACGCCTACGCCTGGGCGCAGAACGAGACCTCGACCGGCGTCATGGCCCCGGTGCAGCGGCCGTCCGGCACGGACGACGCCCTGGTGCTGATCGACGCGACCAGCGGTGCCGGCGGGCTGCCGGTCGACGTCTCGCAGACCGACGTCTACTACTTCGCGCCGCAGAAGTGCTTCGCCGCCGACGGCGGGCTGTGGATCGCGCTGATGTCCGGGGACGCGCTGGAGCGGGTGGCCGAGATCAAGGCGTCGGGGCGGTGGATCCCGGGTTTCCTGGACCTGTCGATCGCCGTGGACAACTCCGGCAAGGACCAGACCTACAACACCCCCGCGGTCGGGACGCTGTTCCTGCTGGCCGACCAGATCCGCTGGCTGCTCTCGCTCGGCGGGCTCTCGGGCGCCGTGGCGCGCACGCGGGAGTCCTCGTCCCGGCTCTACGGCTGGGCCGAGCAGTCGCCGTACGCGACCCCGTTCGTCAAGGACCCCGACCACCGGTCCTACGTCGTGGGGACCGTCGACTTCGACGACTCGGTGGACGCCGCGCAGGTGGCGACGGTGCTGCGGGCCAACGGGGTGGTCGACGTCGAGCCCTACCGGAAGCTCGGCCGCAACCAGCTGCGCGTGGGCATGTTCCCCGCCGTCGACCCGGACGACGTGAGCGCCCTCACCGCCTGCATCGACCACGTGGTCGGGAAGCTCTGAGGGAGGGGCCGTTCGCGCCACGCCGGGCAGCCTGCGCAGCCGCTCCCCCGCCCGCGGATAGCCTCGCGTCCGGGCTGTCTCCCCCGAGCCGGCTCCCCGTCCGACACGTGCAGCCCCCAGGAGGTCGCCCATGCGCACGCTGCGCCTCGTGGCACTCTCCGACGACGGGCAGAGCCTCGTCCTCACCGTGGACACCCCCGAGTCCGGTGAGGAGGGCGAGCGCTTCGAGCTGCCGATCGACGACCGGGTCCGCGCTGCCGCCCGCGGCGACGCCCGCCGGCTCGGCCAGATCGACGTGGAGATCGGCGTCAGCCTCCCGCCGCGGGTGATCCAGGCCCGCATCCGCGCCGGCGAGACGCCCGAGCAGGTCGCCGCGGCCTCCGGGATCCGGGTCGAGCGGATCATGCGGTTCGCCCACCCCGTCCTCCAGGAGCGCGAGCGGGTCGCCGAGCAGGCCCGCGAGGCCCGGGTGCGGCTCTCCGAGGGCACGCCGTCGGTGCCGCTGCAGCAGTTCATGTCCGAGCGCCTGCGGCTGCTCGGCGCCGACCTGGACGCCGTCCGCTGGGACGCGCACCGCTCCGCCGACGGCTGGCAGGTCACCGCGGCGTGGCAGGCCGGCGCCAAGTCCGGCGTCACCCGCTGGGCCTACGACCTCCCGGCCCGCACCGTCACCCCGGTCGACGCCGCCACCACCGACTTCGCGGAGGGCACCCGCCTGGTCCGCGTCGTCCCGCACGTGCCCAGCGAGCGGCCGGTGCCGGCGTACCGCCGGCCGGTCGCCGTCGTCCCCGACGACGACGGCCTGGCGGCCCCCGCCTCCTCCCGGCTGGCGGCCGACGACGAGGACGCCACCCCGGCACCGCCGGTCGACGTCCTGCCGGCCGAGCGCCGCACCGACCCTCCCGTGGACTTCGACGACGACATCGCCGAGCACGACACCGTGGTCCTCGGCCGCCCCGGCGGCGACGGGGAGGGCGGCGACGACGAGGACCCGCGGGCGCGCATCCCGGCCTGGGAGGACATCGTGTTCGGGGTCCGCCGGCACCGCTGACCCCTATGCTGACCGGCGGGAACGCCCGGAGGTGTCCGGCGCTCCCTCGGGGTGGGAGGTACTCATGGCCGCATCGGTGTCCATGCCGCTCGGCGGCGTGCAGGTCGGGTCCTACGACAGCTACGAGCAGGCGCAGGCCGCCGTCGACTACCTGTCCGACGAGAAGTTCGCGGTCGAGAACGTCACGATCATCGGCTCGGACCTCAAGCAGGTCGAGCGGGTGACCGGGCGGCTCACCCTGGGACGGGCGCTGGCAGCGGGCGCGGCCGGCGGCGCGTGGTGGGGCCTGTTCGTCGGGCTGCTGCTCGGGATCTTCACCGTCGACGGCGACGACTGGCTGGGCTCGGTGCTCCTGGGGCTGCTCTTCGGCCTGCTGTTCGGCGCGCTCTTCGGCGTCATGGGCTACGCGGCCACCCGGGGGCGGCGCGACTTCACCAGCACCAGTGCGATCATCGCCGGCCGCTACGACGTCATGTGCAACCCGGCCCGCGCCGAGGACGCCCGCGCCCTGCTCGCCCGGTTCGCCCTCCGCGGCTGACGCCACGCCCCCGCAGTCGGGGGGTCGGGCGAGGAGCACTCCGGCACTGTCCGGAAACGGAACGTACCGATACCTTCGCGGCCCCACTGCTGCAGGAGGTCACATGGACGACGTCCGGTCCGGGCACCGGCTGGCACCGCCCGGGGCGTCGCCGCACCGCCGGTGGTCGCCTCCGGGACCGGGGACCTGGCTCCTGGACTCCAGCCACTTCCCCCGCCCCCTGTGCCGCTTCACCGCGGCCGTCTTCCCGGACGCGTTCATGCAGGGCTTCCGCGCCGGCTACGCCCGGTACGGCACGTTGATCGAGGCCACCGACGTCGCCCTCGTCGGCTGCTTCCTCTACAACCGGTTGCGCACGCTGGGCACCCCGCCGGACGCCGACGACCGCCCGACGGAGGAGGAGTTCCGCCGGCTGCTCGCCGACGACCCCGTCCTGCGGGAGCGGATGGCGACCGCGCGGGCCGCCCTCGCCGAGCGCCGCTGGCGGGCGGACCTGCACGAGTGGGACACCGCGGTGAAGCCGGCGCTGCGCGGGCTGCACCAGGCGCTCGCCGAGGTCAACGTGCGCACCGTCGACGACGCGGGCCTGTGCCACCTGGTCGACCGGTGCGGGGAGGCCATGACCGAGGCCTACTTCCAGCACCACCGCTTCGACGCCGCCGCGCTGCTGCCCGTGGGCGACCTCGTGGTGCACACCGTGCGCTGGACCGGCATGGCCCCGGCCGACGTGCTCGGTTGCCTGGCCGGCGCCAGCCCGGTGACCGAGGGCGCGCCCGAGGAGCTGGACGACCTGGTCGCCGCCCTCCGGGAGGACGGCGCCGCGGCCGCGCCGGTCCTCGACGAGTGGCTCCCGGCGGAGGAGGCGCTGAGCCGGCTGATCGGCTGGCCGGAGCCGGTGGGGAGCCGCACCGGCAGCTACCTGGCCGCCCTGGCGGCGCTGCCGGTCGACGGCCAGGACCCCGTCGCGGAGCCCGGCTCGCTGGAGGCCCCGGAGCTGGTGCTGGCCCGCGTGCGCGCGGCGCTCGAGTCCGGGCGGCAGGCACCCGGCGACGCCGCGGCCGAGATCACCGCACGGGTCCGGGCCGCGGTGCCCGCCGAGTGGCGGGCCGAGTTCGACGACCTGCTCGCCGAGGCCCGCCTGGTCTACCGGCTGCGCGACGAGCGCACCGTCCACGCCGACCGCCTGCTGGGCAGCGTCACCCGTGCGGCGGTGCTCGAGGCCGGCCACCGGCTGCACGAGCGGGGGGCGCTCGACGCGCCGGACGACGCGGTCGACCTCGCCCCGGACGAGCTCCGCATGCTGCTGCTGGACGGCCGCGGCCCGACCCGGGACGAGGTGGCCCGCCGGGTGCACTGGCGGCGGACGGCGACCTACCGCGACGTGCCCGCAGCCTTCGGTCCGCCGCCCGTCGGCCTGGTGCCCGCCCGGTGGCTCCCGCCCGAGGCGGCCCGGGTGCAGGAGGCGGTGGGCTTCGCGCTGACCGCCATGCTGCGGGACGCGGGGCAGCCCCCCGGCGACCGGACCGTGCACGGCCTCGGTGTGAGCGCCGGCAGTTACGAGGGCACCGCCCGCGTGCTGACCGGCAGCGGTGAGCTCGCCCGGGTGCAGACCGGCGACGTCCTGGTCACCGCCGCCACCGGCCCGGCGTTCAACCTCGTGCTCCCCCGTCTCGGGGCGATCGTCACCGACCGCGGCGGGCTGCTGTCGCACGCCGCGATCGTGGCCCGCGAGTTCGGCGTCCCCGCGGTCGTCGGGTGCCAGGACGCGACCGTGCGCATCCCGGACGGCGCCCGGGTCCACGTCGACGGGGCCACCGGCACCGTCACCGTGCTGTGAGCCCCGGCTGCCTGCCGCTGGCCGAGGTGGACGACGAGGACGCGTACGGTGGCAAGGCGGCGGCGCTGGGGGCCGCGATCCGCGCCGGCCTGCCGGTGCCGCCGGGCGTGGCCCTGCCGGCCGACCTGGTCGCCGACGCCGGCCGCGACGGGCTCGCCGCGGCCGTCGCGGACGCCGTCCGCACGGTCGCCCGGGAGGGCGGGCCGGTGGCGGTCCGGTCCTCGGTGGTCGGCGAGGACGGCGAGCGGCGCAGTTTCGCCGGCCAGCACCTGACCGTGCTCAACGTCGTCCGGCCCGACGCCGTGGCCCGGGCGGTCGCCGACGTCGCCCTCTCGTCGCGGTCGCCGTCGGCACTTGCCTACCGCGGAGCGGGGGGCGACGACTCGACCCCGCGGTGCGGCGTGGTGCTGCAACGGCAGGTCAGCGCGCTGGCGGCCGGGGTGCTCTTCTCCCGGCACCCGGTCACCGGCGCCGACGAGCTGGTCGTCGAGGCCGCCTGGGGTCTGGGCGTGGCCGTGGTCGAGGGCCTCGTCGTGCCCGACCTCGTCCGGCTGGGCTCCGACGGCCGGCTGCTCGAGCAGGTGGTGGGCGACAAGGACCGCGCCGTCGTGGCCCGGCCCGGGGGTGGGACGGCGGTCGTCGGGGTCCGGCCGGAGCGGGCCCGCCGTCCCTGCCTGGGCCCGGCGGAGCTGGCCGCGCTGGCCGACCTGGCCCGCCGGTGCGACGCGGTGTTCGGCGGCCCGTCGGACCTGGAGTGGGCGTGGACCGCGGACGGGGCGGTCCTGCTCCAGCGCCGGCCCGTGCCGCTGCCGGCCCGCTGAGCGGCGGTGGCTCAGCGCAGCGTGGCGAAGGCGACCGCGGCGGCGGCCGCCACGCCGAGGGAGTCGACGCCGGTCCGCATGGGGATCCGCGCGCGCACCCGCGCGGCCCGCTGCGCCTCCGGGGTGAGCCCCGGCCCCTCGGCCCCGAGCAGCACCGCGGTCCGCGGATGGGCCCGCGGGTCGACCGCGGCGAGGTCGACGGCGTCCGGAGCCGGGGTGAGCGCCACCGTCAGGTAGCCGGCGTCGTGCAGCCGGGCCAGTCCGCGGGGCCAGTCGGGCAGGACGGCGAACGGCAGCGCCAGCACGTGCCCCATCGAGACCCGCACCGAGCGCCGGTAGAGCGGATCGGCGCAGCGCGGGTCCAGCAGCAGGCCGTCCACGCCCAGCGCGACGGCCGACCGGGCGATCGACCCCAGGTTCTCCGCGTCGTTGAGCGCCTCGAGCACCGCCAGCCGCCGCGGCGCCGCCGGGTCCGGCCCGGCCAGCAGCGCGTCGACGTCGGCCGGCGGGCGGCGCTCGGCCGAGGCCAGCACCCCGCGGGTCAGCCGGAAGCCGATCACCTCCGACAGCACCCACTTGTCCGCCTCGTAGGCGGCGGTGCCCGCCGGGAGGTCCAGCGCCGCGACCCGGCCGGGCACCCCGAGCACCGCGCGCACCCGGTACGGCGAGGCCAGCAGCCGCTGCACTGCCGGCACGCCCTCCACGATCACCGGACCGGTCCCGCGCTCGGTGCCGGGCGGGCGGTCCCCCGCCTTGAGGTCGCGGAAGTCGGCCACCCGCTCGTCGGCCGGGTCGGTGATCGTCACGGGGTCGGCGGGCACGGCTCCGATCCTGCCAACCGGGGGGACAACGCCCGTTGACGCGGTCGGCACAACTCACCTACCGTTGAGTTCATCAGGCGTTGAGTTCTTCGCGGGAGGTCTCCATGACCGACGCCGTCACCGTCACCGATCTCGTCGTGCACCGGGGGTCCCGTCCGGTGCTGCGCGGGCTGTCCTTCGGCGTCCCGGCCGGGCAGGTCACCGGGTTGCTCGGGCCGAGCGGCAGCGGGAAGACCACGCTCATGCGCGCCGTCGTCGGCGTCCAGCAGGTGCGCTCCGGGCACGTCACCGTGCTCGGGCAGCCCGCCGGCTCGCCCGCCCTGCGCTCCCGGGTCGGCTACGTCACCCAGGCGCCCAGCGTCTACCCCGACCTGACCGTCCGCGAGAACGCCCGCTACTTCGCCGCCCTCTACGGCCGGGGCGCGCCCGCTGCGGACGCCGCGCTGGCCGGCGTCGACCTGGCCGACGCCGCCGGCCAGCTGGTCCGCGACCTCTCCGGCGGCCAGCAGGGCCGCGTGTCCCTGGCCTGCGCCCTGGTCGGCGACCCCGAGGTCCTGGTGCTCGACGAGCCGACCGTCGGCCTCGACCCCGTGCTGCGGGTCGAGCTGTGGGCCCGGTTCCACGCCCTGGCCGACGCCGGCACGACGCTGCTCGTCTCCAGCCACGTCATGGAGGAGGCGGCCCGCTGCGACCGGCTGCTGCTGCTCCGCGAGGGGGAACTGCTCTTCGACGACACCCCCGCCCGGCTGCGCGCCGACGCCGGGACCGCCGACCTGGAGGAGGCGTTCCTGCAGCTGGTGCGGGCCCGTGAGGGGGTGGGCGTGAGCCGCTCCGCCACCGCTGCGGCTCCGCCGCGCGCAGCCGAGCAGGTGACCCGGACGTGAGCACGACCTCGGTCCTCTCACCGCGGCTCACCCTGGCGACGACCGGCCGGGTGCTCCGCCAGCTGCGGCACGACCACCGCACGATCGCGATGATGGTCGTGCTGCCGAGCCTCCTGCTCGGCCTGCTGTACCTGCTGTGGCGCGACGTCCCGGCGCTGCCCGGGCAGGTCGGCCTGTTCGACCGGGTGGGCCTGACGATGCTCGGCGTCTTCCCGTTCGTCGTGATGTTCCTGGTCACCAGCATCGCCATGCTCCGGGAGCGCACCACCGGCACCCTGGAGCGGCTGCTGACCACCCCGCTGGCGCGGCTGGACCTCCTCCTGGGGTACGGCACCGCGTTCGGGCTGGCGGCGGCCGTGCAGGCGGTGGTCACCGTCGGCGTCGCGACCACCGTCTACGACCTGGACGTCGCCGGGTCGCTGTGGGCGGTCGTCCTCATCGCGGTCGTCGACGCCGTGCTCGGGGTGGCGCTGGGGCTGCTGGCCAGCGCCTTCGCCCGCAGCGAGTTCCAGGCCGTGCAGTTCATGCCGGTCGTCGTCCTCCCCCAGTTCTTCCTGTGCGGCCTGCTCGTGCCGCGGGAGCAGATGGCCGGGTGGCTGCAGGCGATCAGCGACGTCCTGCCGCTCACCTACGCCGTCGAGGCGCTGCGGGAGGTCGGGCGCTCGGTGTCGGCGACGGGCACGATGTGGACCGACGTGGCGATCGTGTCCGGCGTCGCGGTACTCGCCCTCGCACTGGCGGCGGCGACCCTGCGGAGGAGGAGCGGCTGAGCGAGGCACGCCGGCGGCCCACGGGTCGCCGCCCCGGCAACCCGGGCACCCGCGAGGCGGTGCTGGACGCGGCCCGCGCCGCCTTCGCCGAGCGCGGTTACGACGGCGCCTCGATCCGCAGGATCGCCACCGCCGCCGGGGTCGACCCCGCCCTCGTCCACCACTACTTCGGCACAAAGGACAAGCTGTTCCTGGCGGCGGTCGAGGCACCGGTCGACCCGACCGAGCTGCTGCCGGAAGTGCTCGCCTCCGCCCCGGCCGACCTCGGCGCCGCCGTCGTCCGCATGGTGCTGCGGGTCTGGGACGGCCCGGCCCGGCCGGCCGGGCTGGCCCTCATCCGGTCGGCGGTGAGCAGCGAGTGGACCGCCAAGCTGCTGCGCGAGTTCCTGGTCGCCCGGGTGATCCGGCGGGTGATCGGCACGCTCGACATGCCGGTCGCCGAGCGCGACGCTCGCGGCTCGCTGGTCGCCTCGCAGGTGATGGGGCTGGTCATGGCCCGCTACGTGCTCCGGCTGGAGCCGCTGGCATCGGCGGCCCGGGAGGACGTCGTCGCCGCCGTCGGCCCCACGGTGCAGCGCTACCTCACCGGCGACGTCGAGCTGCCGCACCGGCGCCCCCGGTGAGCCGGGGTCAGCGCGGTGCGCGGGCCAGCTGTCGGCTCTGCGCGACGAGCCGGCCGGTGGAGTCCCAGATCCGGTAGTCCTCGTCGAGCCAGCCGCCGGCGACCTCCCCGGCGCGCGCCTCGACCAGGCACCAGCCGGGCGCCGGGAGCGCCCGCACCAGCACCTGCAGCTGCACCGTCGGCGCCCAGCCGAACCGGCCGGTCGCCCAGCTGGTCGGCGGCAGGACGTCGGCGAAGAGCAGCAGCGCCAGCGGGTCGGGCTCGCGGCCGTCGGCCAGGCGCACCCACCCCCGCATCCGCGGCTCGGTGCCCGGCCGGCCGAGCGCCCAGCCGGCGGTCTCCGGGTCCAGCCGGGTGTGCACGCGGGTGCGCAGGCCCACCTCGGGCATCGGGTGGACCAGCGTGCCGTCGTCGCCCGGGGGGAGGCAGTCGGCCACGGGCGTGGCCGCCGGCGGCGGGGTGGCCGACCAGTCCGGCGCCGCGTCGGTGAGCGTCGCCGTGGTCACCTGGGCGGTCAGCGACGGCCCGCCGTCCCCCGACAGGACGACGGAGGAGTGCGCGAGCGTCCGGCCGGCCGGCCCGGGGGTGACCGCGAGGGCCGCGCGCCCGGGCGGCGTGGCCCGCAGGAAACTCGCCGCCAGCGCGACCGGGTGCGGGTGCGGGCTCTCGGCGAGGGCCGCCCGCGCCACCACGGCCAGCAGGTAGCCGCCGTTGAGGATGCCGGGGGCGACGTCCCACCCGTCGTCGAGGTCGGCGGCCAGCCCGCCACCCTCGACGCGCGTGACCGCGGTGTCGGCGTCGAAGACGGAAAGGGCGGGGTCGGTCTGCGGCACGCGACCGAGACTGCCAGGGTGGGCGTCCATGGAGTACACGCACCTGGGCCGCAGCGGCCTGTCGGTCTCCCGGCTGTGCCTGGGCACGATGAACTTCGGCTGGAAGACCGAGGAGGCCGACGCGCACGCCATCCTGGACCGCGCCCAGGGCGAGGGGGTCAACTTCGTCGACACCGCCAACACCTACGGCTTCGACGCGGGCAAGGGACGGACCGAGGAGGTCCTCGGGACCTGGTTCGCCCAGGGCGGGCAGCGGCGCGAGAAGACCGTGCTGGCGACCAAGGTCTACGGCTCGATGACCCAGTGGCCCAACGACACGTTCCTGTCCGCCCGCAACCTGGTGCGCGCCTGCGAGGCCTCGCTGCGCCGGATGCAGACCGACTGGATCGACCTCTACCAGTTCCACCACGTCGACCTGGCCACGCCGTGGGAGGAGATCTGGCAGGCCTGCGAGACGCTGGTCGCGCAGGGCAAGGTGCTCTACGTCGGCTCCTCCAACCACGCCGCCTGGCAGATCGCCGCGGCCAACGAGGCGGCCACCCGCCGGCACTTCCTCGGCCTGGTGAGCGAGCAGTCGCACTACAACCTGCTCACCCGCCACGTCGAGCTCGAGGTGCTCCCCGCCGCCCGGCACTACGGGGTCGGGATCATCCCGTGGAGCCCGCTGGCCGGCGGCCTGCTCGCCGGCATCCTCGCCGAGGGCGGCGGCCCCCGCCGCCGCGCCGCCGAGGAGCGGGTGGAGCGGCACCGCCCGGCGCTGCAGGCCTACGAGGACGCCTGCCGGGAGTGGGGCCTGGCGCCCGCGGACGTCGGGGTCGCCTGGTTGCTGCACCAGCCCGCGGTGACCGCGCCGATCGTCGGGCCCCGGACGATGGAGCAGCTCGACGGCGGGCTGGCCGCGCTGGACGTCGCCCTGGAGGAGGGGCAGCTGGCCCGCCTCGACGAGATCTTCCCCGGGTACCGCGCGGCGCCGATGGAGTACGCCTGGTGAGCCCCGCTCAGCCCAGCGGCCAGGCCGCCACCTGCCGGTAGCTGGGCGCGGGTCCGAGCCGGCTCTCCAGCAGCTCGACCTCGGTCACCGGCCAGCTCGGCCCGCGGTAGTCGGCCAGCCGGTCGGGCAGGTCGCCGTCCCCTGGCCGGCCCGGGCGCCAGCGGCCGAGGGTGAGGTGCGCGCGGAACGGCCGCTCCTCCACCGGCAGCCCCAGCCGGCGGGCCACCCTCGCCAGCCGGCCGGCCAGAGCGCCGAGCGCGTCGCCGTCCCCGGTCACCCCGACCCAGCACACCTGCGGACGGCGCCGGGAGCCGAACCGGCCGCCCCCGGCCAGCTGCAGGGTGAGCGCGGGCGTGCCCGTCACCGCCGCGGTCGAGCCGGCGACCAGCGCGTCGACGTCGCCGGCCGGGACCGCGCCGAGGAACAGCAGGGTGAGGTGCCAGCGGTCCGGGGCGGTCCACCGCGGCGCGCCGGGGGCGTCCCGGAGCGGCGTCAGCGCCCGGTCGAGGTCGTCCCGCGCCGCGGGCGGGGGCGTGACCGCGAAGAACAGCCGCCGCGTGCCCGCTCCGGCCGGTGCCGGGCTCAGTCGGGCACCACGAGGCCGGCGCCGGCGAGTGCGGCCTGCAGCCGGAGCCGCTCGGCGTCCCGGGACAGCCCCGTGGACGTGCCGGGCAGCAGCGTGTGCGGCACCTCGAGCAGCTCCGCCGCCTCGATGAGGACGTCGTCGTAGGCGGCCTGCAGCCCGCGGCGGCGGGCCATCGGGGCGCCGGCGGGGACCCGGGCGAGCTGACGGGAGAGCCGGCGCAGGTCCGCGGCGACCACCTCCAGCGGACGGCGGGTCGGCGGCGGAGGCTCCGGGGCGCGGCGGCGGACGACCTCCGGCAGCCGCGCCGACCCGAACGCGCACCGGGCCAGCCAGTCGAGCAGGGCGACCGCCCCCACGACCCCCGAGACGATGGCCCCCAGGTGCAGCAGCGAACTGGTCATGTCGCCTCCGCGGACGACTCGACGGTGGTCCCCGTCACGGTACGTCCGCGCGCCGCCGTCCGGCACCGGTCAGCCGCCCGCGGACCGCCGGCCCGTGGCCTGGCCCGCCGCGGCCTCCACCGCCGCCCGGACCGGCGCCGTGCGCGGGCCCACGTGGAGCTGCACCCGCGGCGGGGAGACGTGCGCCTCCAGGCGGACCCGCCGCCCCCGGGCCAGCCAGGCCCCCGCCCCGAGCCCGGCTGCCACGGCGACCGCGCCGCCGATCAGGAAGCCCCACGGTGCGCCCAGGTGCTCGGCGACCCAGCCGATGAGCGGCGCGCCGAGCGGCGTGCCGCCCATGAAGCACATGAAGTACAACGCCATGACCCGCCCGCGCAGCTGCGGGTCCACGCCCAGCTGGACGAAGCTGTTGTTGGCCACGCTGAACACCAGGCCCGCCGCGCCGGCCGGTACGAGCAGCACCGCGAAGGAGACGTAGCCCGGCGCCAGGCCGCAGGCCATCGTCAGCAGACCGAAGACGATCGCCGTCCCCACCAGGAACCGCTGCCGGGGCCGCCGGCTGCGCCGGGTGGACAGCAGTGCCCCGGACAGCGATCCGACGGCGAAGCAGGTGGAGAGCAGGCCGAACGCCTCCGCGCCCAGGTCGAACACCTCCCGCGTCATCAGCGCGATCGTGACCTGGTAGTTGAAGGCGAAGGTGCCCAGGACGAACGCCAGAGCCATGGCGAGCACGAGGTCGGGGTGGGCCCACGTGTAGGCCAGGCCCGCGCGCAGCTGCCCCTTGGCCCGGGCCAGCGGCGGGCTGGGGTGCAGCTCCCGCGCGCGCATGCTCAGCAGCGCGCCGATGGTGCACGCGAAGCTGGCCGCGTTGACGAAGAACGCCGGTGCGGTGTCCCCCGACGCCGCCCCGATGAGCAGCCCGGCCAGCGACGGGCCCACCAGCCGGGCGCCGTTGAAGATGGTCGAGTTCAGGCTGACGGCGTTGGCCAGCAGCTCCGGGCCGACCATCTCCGAGACGAACGCCTGGCGGACCGGTGCGTCGATGGCTGACACCGCCCCGAGCGCGCCGGCCAGCACGAACACGTGCCAGAGCGCGACGCCGTCGGCGGCGACGAGCACGGCGAGCACCAGCGCCAGCAGCCCCATCAGCGCCTGGGTGGCGACCAGCATGCGGCGCTTGGCGTACCGGTCGGCCAGCACGCCGCCGTACATGCTGAGCAGCAGGGTGGGGCCGAACTGGAGCGCGGTGATCAGGCCGAGGGCGATGCCGCTGTCGCCGGAGAGCTGCAGCACCAGCCAGTCCTGGCCGATGCGCTGCATCCACGTGCCGGTGAGGCTGACGAGGTTGGCCGACGCGTAGATCCGGTAGTTGCGCACGCGCAGCGACCGGAACGAGCCGGAGCGGTCAGAGCGCCCGGTCACCCACTCGCCAGCTTGTCCATGATCGCCGATGCCTCACGCAGCACCGCCCGCTCCTCGGCGGTGAGCTCCTGCAGCCGCCCCGCCAGCCACGCCTCCCGCGCCTGCGCCTCGGCGTCGAGCAGCTCCCGCGCGGCCGGGGTGAGGTCGATGACGACCTGCCGGCCGTCGGTCGGGTGCGGGCTGCGGGTGACCAGCCCCATCCCCTCGAGCGCGACGACGACGCGGGTCATCGACGGCGGCTGGACCCGCTCGTGCGCGGCCAGCTCCCCCGGGCTCATCGGGCCGTGCCGCTTGAGCGTGGACAGCGCCGCGAGGTGGGTGAGGGTCACCGACTGGTCGACCCGCTGGTTGCGCAGCCGGCGGGAGAAGCGCATCACCGCGAGCCGGAGGTCGTGAGCCAGCGCCGCGGTGTCCAGCGTCGTCCGGCTCACGGTCGTTAGCCTAACTCAGCATGTCGAAGAGTTCCCGGAGCGGCTCGAGGGCGAAGTAGACGACGAACAGCGCGGCGACCACCCACATCAGCGGGTGGATCTCCCGCCGCCGTCCCACGACGCTGCGCAGCAGCACGTAGGTGACGACGCCGGCGCCGATGCCGTTGGTGATCGAGTAGGTGAACGGCATGAGCGCGATGGTGAGGAACGCCGGGATGACCAGGGACATGTCGTCCCACTCGAGGTTGCGGATCTGGCTGATCATGAGCGCGCCGACGATGACGAGTGCGGGTGCGGCCGCCTCCGACGGCACGATCTGCACCAGCGGCGTGAACAGCATCGCCACGAGGAACAGCACCCCGGTCGCCACGCTGGCCAGGCCGGTGCGCGCGCCGTCGGCCACGCCGGCGGCGCTCTCGATGTAGCTGGTGTTGGAGGACACGCTGCCCGCCCCGCCCGCGGCGGCGGCCAGGGAGTCGACCAGCAGCACCGGCTGGGACCTCGGCAGGTTCCGCTTGTCGTCGAGCAGGTCGCCCTCGGCGCCGACGGCGGTCACCGTGCCGACCGTGTCGAAGAAGTCGGCGATCATGATCGAGAAGACGATGAGCAGCGCGGCGATGACGCCGATCCGCTCGAAGCCGCCGAAGAGGGAGAAGTTGCCCACCAGCGAGAGATCGGGCGCGCTGATCACCTCGTCGGGCCACCGCGGCAGCTGCAGTGCCCAGCCGCGCGGGTTGTCCTCACCGACGCGGACGCCGATGTCGGCGATCTCCTCGATGACGATGGCCAGCACCGTGGAGACGACGATCCCGATGAGCAGCGCCCCCTTGACCCGGCGGACGACGAGCACGCTGGTCAGCAGCAGGCCCACGACGAACACCAGCAGCGGCCACCCGACCAGCTGGCCGTTGACGCCGAAGCTGATCAGCGGGATGCCGGGGCGGACGACGCCGGCGTCGGCCAGCCCGATGATCGTGAGGAAGAAGCCGATGCCGACCGCGATCGCCGTCTTCAGCTGGGGCGGGATCGCCTCGAAGACCGCCTTCCGGAGCCCGGTCAGCACGAGCACCGTGATGACGAGGCCCTCGAGCACGATCAGGCCCATGATCTCCGGCCAGGCGAGCTGGGTGCTCGCGTAGACGGCGACGATCGCGTTGATGCCCAGCCCCGCGGCCAGCGCCAGCGGGTACCGGCCGACGACGCCCATCAGGATCGTCATGACGCCGGCGATCAGCGCGGTCACCGCCGCGACCGAGGCGAACGGCAGCTGCGTCCCGGTGATGTCCGCGCCCGACAGGATGATCGGGTTGAGCACCACGATGTAGGCCATCGTGAAGAACGTCGTCACGCCGCCGCGCAGCTCGCGGACCACCGTCGAGCGGCGGGCGCTGATCTCGAAGTAGCGGTCCACGCCGTTGCGCGGCCTGACCCGCGGGCCGTCGCTGCGCCGCACGGTCGGCCCGCCGGCGGCGACGTCGGCCGGCGTGGCGCCGGGGGCGCCGCTCTCCGTGGACGAACGGGACTTGTCTGCCATGTACGACTCCCCGGGCGGGTGTCCGGACGGCGGCGGCGGGGGAGCGCGCGCCGGCCGACCGGTGGTGTCTGCAACGAGCGGCGACAGCGTGCCACACGCGTGTTTCGCCCAGATGGAGGCCGCGCGACCGTCAGGACCTAGGGTCGAGGGGTGCCCGGTCCGACGAAGCAGGCCCCGCCGCCGCTGCGCGTGGACACCGTCCGCGTGGTCCTGGCCGGGACGGCGCTGTGGGCGGTCGCGCTGGTGGTGCTGCTGCTGCTCGGCGACCGCGTCGACCGGGTGTGGACGTGGACCTGCGTCGCCGGCATCGCGCTGGCCGCCGTCGGGCTGGGCGTCATGCGCTGGCAGGGCCAGCTCCGCCGCCGCGACTGAGCGACCCGTCGGTTTCCGCGGAAACCGCCGCTCTGCGGGGCGCGGCTGGGCCGGGCCCCCGTCGGTTTCCGCGGAAACCGACGCTCAGCGCGGGACGGACCGCGGTGTCACAGGACGTCGAAGGCGCCGGTGTCGTAGCGGGCGGAGGTGACCACCTCGGTGGCGTCGTCGGGCACCAGCGTCGCCTGGCTGTGCGCGCCGCAGCCGTAGTCGACGGTGACCACGTGCCCGTCGGCCGGGGCGTAGACGTTGCCGCAGGCGCCGAAGCCGAGCCGCAGCGAGCCGGCCAGCGGCAGGAAGAACCCGCAGGTGCCGCACGGGCCGGGCGCGTGCCGGGCCATCGCCGAGCGCGGACCGAAGTCGCCGGCGCTCCAGCGGGCCGCCGTCTCGCTGCGCCCCTCCCACGACATCACCCGCTCGCGCCCGAGCCCGAGCTCGGCGGCCAGGGCGGCGGCCTCGGGGTCGTCGGCGCTGTCGTCGTCCACCGCGTAGCTCGGGACCAGCCGCGGGTCGTCCTCGGTGGAGGGGAGCACGTCGCCGACCGACAGGTCGCCCGGGCGCAGCCGCTCGTGCCACGGCACCCAGGCCGGGGCCAGCAGGGCCTGGTCGCCGGGGAGCAGCACGACCTCGTCGACGGTCAGCTGCGCCTCGCCGGGCACGCGGGCGAGGGTGACCGCCCAGTGCCACCCGACGTAGCCGGGCAGCCGGCTGGCGAAGGAGTGGGTGACCACCTCGCCGAGGAGGGCGGGGTCGACCGCCTCGCTCCCGGGGCCCGGCGTGAGCACCTCGGCCGTCGCGCCCAGGTGCTCGCCGACCAGCTCAGGGGAGCCGGCGGTCTCGACCGCCGCAGCCCGGGCCTGCTCGGCCGCCTCGCTCAGGGGGTCGCTGGACGTCGACGCCGGTTCGGGGTGGTCCGCCACGCCCCCATTCTCCCTGACGCCCGCGCCGCGCCGGACGGCGCGGGTGCGGCGCGCCGACCGCCTGCTCAGGGAGGTGCGGCACGATGGGGCGGTGTCCGGCTCGCTCCCGCCCGCCCCCCGGCGCGGCGTCCCGCGCGGACGGCCGCTGCCGCCCGCGGCGGAGCGGATGGACACCACCCCGATCGACGTCCCCCGCCCGGAGACCCGTCCCCTGTCGGCGGAGCCGCCGGCCGGCGGGGGGAACGGGCAACCCCCGCCCGCGCTGCCACCCGGGCCACCCGCACCGCCCCCGACCGCGCCGCTCCCCCCGCGGAAGCTGACCGTCACCCGGGTCGCGGCCGCCCGGTCCCGGGAGCTGACCGGCGCGGCCGTCCGCCGGGTCCGCGCGGCCAGCCGGGCCGACGGCGCCGGCGACAGCGGCCTCACGCACCTGCTGTGGGTCAACGCCGTGCACATGGCCGGCGACGCGATGATCGCCGTCTCCCTGGCCGGCACGCTGTTCTTCACCGCCACGACCGACGCCCAGCGCAGCAACGTGGCGCTCTACCTGCTGGTCACGATGGCACCGTTCGCGATCGTCGCCCCGGTGATCGGGCCGCTGCTGGACAGGCTGCAGCGCGGCCGGCGCTGGGCCATGGGCGCGAGCCTGTTCGGGCGGGCGGTGCTGGCGGTCGTCATGGCCGGCCACTTCGACGACTTCCTGCTCTACCCCGCCGCGCTCGGGGTGCTGGTGCTGTCCAAGGCGCACAACGTGCTGCGCGCGGCGGTCGTCCCCCGGGTGCTGCCGCACGCGATGTCCCTCACCTCCGCCAACGCCCGGACGTCGGTCTTCGGCCTGCTCACCGCCGGTGTGTTCGGCGGGATCGGCGCCGGGCTGGCGTGGGCGGTCGGCTTCGACTGGCTGCTGGGCGCGACCGCCGCCGTCTTCGTGGTCGGTGCCGTGCTCGCCGTCCGGCTGCCCCGCCACGTGGACGTCCCGACCGGCGAGGTGCCCGCCGACGTCCTCACCACCGCGCCCCAGCCGGTGACGACCGGCCGCCGGCGGCGGCCGGTCAACCCCCGCGTGGTCGTGGCGCTCCGGGCCAACGCCGCGCTGCGCGGGCTCGGCGGGTTCCTGACGATCTTCTCCGCGTTCCTCGTCCAGGCCACGGTCGACGGCGGCTGGCAGGGCACCCTCGCCCTGGGCGCGGTGGCCGGCGCGGCCGGGGTCGGCAGCGTGCTCGGCACCGGGATCGGCTCGCGGCTGCACCGGGTCAACCCCGACCCGGTCGTGCTGTGGTCGGCGGGGAGCGCGGCGGCGATCACGGTCCTCGCCGCGGTCTTCTACAGCCTCCCGATGGCCGCCGTCGTCGCCGGCGTCGCCGCGGTGGCCAACGCGCTGGGCAAGGTGGCGCTCGACGCGATCATCCAGCGCGAGGTGCCCGAGATCCTGCGCGCCTCGGCGTTCGCCCGCTCCGAGACGATGCTGCAGCTGGCCTGGGTGGTCGGCGGCGCGCTCGGCATCGCCCTGCCGCCCGTCGGCTGGCTCGGGTTCACCGTCGCCGCCGCGCTGCTCGTGCTCGCCATCGGCCTGGTCCTGTGGGGACCGCGCCGGCGCCGCACCGAACCGTTCGCCGAGCCCGCGCCGGAGTGGCAGCCGTGAGGCCGGCGGCCGGCCTGGCCGCCGTCCTCCTCCTCGCCGGGTGCGGCTCGGAGCCCGACGGCCCGCAGGACGTCGTCGTGACGGCGGGGCCGCAGGAGGTCAGCGTCTCGCCCACCCAGGCCTGCCTGGACGGCGAGGGCCTGCGCTACGACACGACGCCGCCGGTCGTCGAGGTCTCCCCCGACACGACGATCCGGCTCACCGTCCCCGACGCGGTGGCCGAGCGCGGCTGGAGCGTCCAGGTCTTCGACGAGCAACTGGTGGAGCAGCTCGGCGAGGTGGAGGTCGACGCCGGCGAGGCGGTGTACGACGAGATCAACACCTCCGACGTCGTCCCGCCGGCGTTCTACCTCGTCGTCGTCGAGGAGGCGCGGGAGGACTGCGACGGGTTCAGCGGCGCGTGGCCGATCGGCTTCCTGCGCGCCGGCGGCGCCACCGGCGGCACGGCGTCGGCCCCCTCTGGCTGACGTGCTGGAACGGCCTCCCGCAGGGTCCCACCGCGAGCCTGCGAGCGGTGGGGGGCCAGGGGCGGCCACCCTTCAGGGGCCCGCGCCGAGCTTGCGAGGCGCGGGGGGAAGGGTGGTCCTTCAGTGCTCCAGGTCGGTGGCCACCGCGCGCAGGACCGAGGCGACCTTGCGGGCCACCGGCTTGTCCGGGTACCGCCCGCGGCGCAGGCCGTTGGAGACGTCGTCGAGCAGCTTGATGAGGTCCTCGATGATCGGGACCAGCTCGTCGGGCTTCTTGCGGGTCGCCGCCGCGTGCGCCGCGGTCACCGAGGGCAGCGGGTCGAGCACCCGCACCTGCAGCGCCTGGTCGCCCCGCCGGCCGGCGACGATGCCGAACTCCACCCGCTGGCCCGGCTTGAGCTCGCTGGTACCCGTCGGCAGGGCGTCCTTGTGCACGAAGACGTCGGGTCCGTCCTCCCGCGAGAGGAAGCCGAAACCCTTCTCCGGGTTGAACCACTTGACTCTGCCGGTGGGCACGTTGATCCCTCAGTCGGTCGCGGACGGGCCCGGCACCGGGCCGGGAGGACGGCGCGGCACGGCGCCGCGCTGACCCACAGGTTAGTCGTGGCCCGCGCCGACCCGGCCGGCGTCCTCCTCGTCGACCGGCTGCTCCACCACCCCGAGGCGGTCGAGGAGCACCAGGAACACCGCGGCGAAGTCGTTGCCCTCGACGTCGCGACGGACCCGTTCCCAGTCCACCTGCTCGCGCAGCGCGCGGGCCACCGGCAGCAGCCGGGAGTAGTCGCAGTAGTGCTCGTCGAGGGCCATCAGCTTGGTGACGACGATGTCGGTGGCCTCGAGGACGGGCATGTGCACCGAGAGCACCGGCAGTTCCTCGGCGCGGTCGATGAGGTCGTTCTCCACCGGGACGCCGCAGGTGCGCCAGAGGACGTCGACGAACGAGTTGCCCTGCACCACCTTCGTCAGCCAGTCCTCGGCCGGGTCGACGACCTCCAGGCCGGCCTCGGCCAGCACCTTGGCCGCCCGCTCGCTCTCCGCGGCCGGGACGAGGAAGTCCGCGTCGTGGTCGGGCTCGGGCGCTCCGCGCACCCACGCCGCGTAGCCACCGCACAGGGCGAAGGGGACGTCGCCCTGCTTGAGGGCGACGGCGACGCGCTTGAGGAGGTCACGGATCTCGTCCCGGTCCGATGGCTGCACGCGCTAGCTGCTACCCGGCGCGCCGTGCTCGGAACGTGCCCGTGTGGACGGCGCCGGTCGGGGCACTGGACCTGCGTGCGGATCGCGACCTTCAACATCCTCCACGGCCGCTCCCCCGTCGACGACCGAGTCGACGTCGAGCGCCTCGCCGCCGCCGTGAAGACCCTCGACGCCGACGTCCTGGGCCTGCAGGAGGTCGACCGGGACCAGCCGCGGTCGATGGGCGCCGACCTCACCGCGGTCGCCGCCGAGGCCATGGGCGCGGTCGACTCGCAGTTCGTGGCGGCGCTGCACGGCACGCCGGGCGGCACCTGGATGGCGGCCACCGGCGACGAGCAGCCCGGGTCGGCGACCTACGGGATCGCGCTGCTGTCCCGCTATCCGGTGGTGTCGTGGCGCGTCGTCCGGCTGCCGGCGCTGCGCAGCCGGGTGCCGGTGTGGTTCCGGGGCGCGTCGCGGCCGAAGCTGGTCGGCGACGAGCCGCGGGTCGCCGTCGCCGCCGTCCTGGAGGGGCCGGCGGGGCAGTTCACGGTGGCCAACACCCACCTGTCGTTCATCCCCGGCTGGAACGCGCTGCAGCTGTCGAAGCTGGTGCGCTCGCTGACCGGGACCCGCGAGCCGCTGGTGCTCATGGGCGACCTCAACATGGAGCGCGGCCAGGCCGTGCGGCTGAGCGGGCTGCAGCCGCTGGGGACGGCGCCGACGTTCCCGCTGGACGCCCCCGCCCGCCAGCTGGACCACGTGCTCGCCCGCGGCCCGATCGCCGCGACCGGCGCCGCCGAGGCGGTGCGGCTGCCGCTGTCGGACCACCGCGCCCTCGTCGTCCCCTGCCGGGTCTGACCGCCCGGGCGCCCGCGCGGTTTAGGAAGCCATACCCGCGTATCCGGGCCCGGGACGTGGGAATCGCTTCCAATACCTGTACGAGGCGGTGGGCCGGTCAGGCGTTGCGGACGGCGGCGGCGGCCTGCAGGCCCAGTTCCTCGACCGACACCTCGCGCATCTCGACCTTGCGGACCTTGCCGGTGACCGTCATCGGGAAGGCGTCGACGATCTTCACGTAGCGGGGGATCTTGTAGTGGGCGAGCTTGCCGGAGCAGAACTCCCGCAGCGCCTCGGCGGTCAGCGGCTCGGCGCCGGGCCGCAGCCGCACCCAGGCCATGAGCTCCTCGCCGTAGCGCTCGTCGGGGACGCCGATGACCTGGGCGTCGACGACGTCGGGGTGGGTGTAGAGGAACTCCTCGACCTCGCGCGGGTACACGTTCTCCCCGCCGCGGATCACCATGTCCTTGATCCGGCCGACGATGTTGAGGTAGCCCTCGCCGTCCATCACCGCCAGGTCGCCGGTGTGCATCCAGCGCGCGGCGTCGATGACCTCCGCGGTCTTCTCCGGCTGCTCCCAGTAACCCAGCATCACCGAGTAGCCGCGGGTGCAGAACTCCCCCGGCGTCCCGCGCGGCACGGTCAGCCCGGTCTCGGGGTCGACGATCTTCACCTCGAGGTGCGGGTGCACCCGGCCGACGGTGGAGGTGCGCCGGTCGAGGTCGTCGTCGGCGCCGGTCTGGGTGGAGACCGGGGAGGTCTCGGTCATGCCGTAGCAGATGGTCACCTCGGTCATGCCCATCTCGGCGACCACCCGCTTCATCACCTCCACCGGGCACGGCGAGCCGGCCATGATCCCGGTGCGCAGCGACGACAGGTCGTACGTGGCGAAGTCGGGCAGCGCCAGCTCGGCGATGAACATCGTCGGGACGCCGTACAGCGACGTGCACCGCTCGTCGGCGACCGCCTGCAGCGTGAGCGCCGGGTCGAACCCGGGTGCGGGGATGACCATGGTCGCGCCGTGGCTGGTGGCCGCGAGGTTGCCCATCCCCATGCCGAAGCAGTGGTAGTAGGGCACCGGGATGCAGATCCGGTCGGCCTCGGTGTAGCCGCAGCCCTCGCCGACGAAGAACCCGTTGTTGAGCAGGTTGTGGTGGGTGAGCGTGGCGCCCTTGGGGAAGCCCGTCGTCCCCGACGTGTACTGGATGTTGATCGGGTCGTCGGCCGACAGCTCCGCCTCGCGGCGGACCAGCAGCTCGCGGTCGCCGGCCCGGCCGGTGGCGACCAGCTGCTCCCACTCCGCAGAGCCGAGGAAGACCACCTCGCGCAGCTCCGGGCACTCGCCGCGGACCTCGCCCACCATCGCCCGGTAGTCGCTGGTCTTGAACTCCGGCGCGGACACCAGCACCGAGATGCCGGCCTGCTTCAGCACGTAGGCCAGCTCGTGGGTGCGGTAGGCCGGGTTGATGTTGACCAGGATCGCGCCGAGCTTGGCGGTCGCGTACTGGACGAACGCCCACTCCGCGCAGTTGGGCGCCCAGATGCCGACCCGGTCGCCCTTGGCCACCCCCCGGGCGTCCAGCCCCAGGGCGACCGCGTCCACCTCCGCTAAGAACTGCGGATAGGTGAACCGGCGACCCGTGGCGCACTCGACGAGTGCCTCGGAGTCGCCCACCCGCGCCGCCGTCCGGTCGAGGTTGGCCCCGATGGTGTCGCCCAGCAGCGGAACGGTCGAGGTCCCGTTGCTGTAGGACGGCAGCGCGGGCGACGTCACCGCTCGCCCGCCATCACGCCGGCCCGGTTGGGCTTGTCGGTCGGGTGCGCGTAGCGGAGGCGGTTGGGCGGCAGCGGGAACTGGTGGTCCTCACCGAAGGGGTTGAGCGGGCCGGCCGGCTCGGCGGTGAACTCGGTCAGCGGCGGGCCGCCGGTGTCCGACTGCCCCCAGGTGGGCTCCACCAGGTGCGCGTGCTTGGTCTTCCGCTTGGCCATGTCGCCGTTCGCCTCCGTGTCCTCTGTGCGGTGCACCGCGCGGTGCCCGCGTCGGCGCTCATCTTCTCGGACGGCATACCCGGAACGCACGCACTACGCCCCTCCGTCGCCCCCGCGGGTCAGCGCCGGTGCGGCACGCGAGCCCCGTAGACGGTCGGCACGCCCTCGGCGGTGAGCACCCACTCCCGCGGGCCGACCGGCGCCGCGCGCACGACCGCGCCGTTGAGCTGCTGGACGGCGCGGGTCCGCCAGACCGAGGTGCTGACCAGGCGCAGCCGCACCGGCGCGTCCAGCGGGTCCCACTCGTCGTAGCCCTCGGGCTCGAAGGAGAGGACCGCCGGTCCGGCGATCCGCAGCACGCCGGTCTGCCACGGCACCGTGCGCAGCGCCCGGTGCCAGCGGTGGTGCCGGACCAGGGCGCCGGTCCCGGCGACGGCCGCGACGATCCCGGCGACGACCAGCACGACGACGACCAGGCCCAGCCCGGGCACCCGCCGTCCGGAACTGCCGGCGACCGCCACGAGCGCGGCCCCCAGCAGCACCCCGAGGACGACGGCGATGACGCCCCCGGCCAGCCAGCGCAGCGCCCCGGCCTGGTAACCGGTCAGCGCGCTGGCGGTCTGCGGGTCGTCGGCGGCCGGGTGCACGCGATCATGCTGGCCCAGCGGCCCCGCTCGCGGCGCCACGGGGTCGCCGCGACGACGGCGGGAGCACCCGGTCCCGCCGGCGACGACGTAGCGTGGACCGGATGCCTGCCGAACGCCCCGCCACCCTGGCTGCCTGGCTGCGCACCCGCAGCGACGAGCAGCTGGGCGCGCTCCTGGCGGCCCGCCCCGACGTGGCCCGGCCGGCCCCGTCGGACGTCGTCGCGCTGGCCAGCCGCCTGGCGGTGCCGGTCTCGGTGGACCGTGCCCTCGACGAGCTGGACGCCGCGACACTGCAGGTGCTCGACGTCGTCCTGCTGGCCGGCACCCACGGCGTGGACGCCGCCGACCTCCCCACGGCGCTGCCCGAGCTGCCCGACGAGGTGCTCGGGGCCGCGCTGGAGCGGCTGGCCACCCGGGCGCTGCTGTGGGGCGACGAGGTGCTGCACGCCCCCGACCCGGTGCGCCGCGCCGTCCGGTACCCCGCCGGGCTCGGCCGGCGCGCCGTCGACCTGCGGCTGACCCTCCCCGGCGACCTGCCCGCCGCCGTCGGCGAGCTGACCGCCGAGGAGCGCGAGGTCCTGGAGCGGCTGGCCGGCGATCGGCCGGTCGGGCACCTGCCCGACACCACCGGCAACGGCGCGTCCCCGGCCCGCCGGCTGCTGCAGCGCGGCCTGCTCGCCCGCATCGACGCGCTCAACGTGGAACTGCCCCGGGAGGTCGGGCTGCTGCTGCGCGGCGACCGGCCCTACGGCCCGCCGCGGTTGCGCCCCGCGCCGGCGGTTGTCGAGCGCGACGCGGCGGTGGTCGACCGGCAGGCGGCCGGAGCCGCGCTGGAGTCGATCGGGCGGGTCGGCGAGCTGCTGGTGCTGCTCGAGGAGGAGCCGGCCGGGCTGCTGCGCAGCGGCGGCATCGGCGTCCGCGACCAGAAACGCCTGGCCCGCGCGCTGCACGTGACCGAGCCGGAGGCCGGCTGGCTGCTGGAGCTGGCGCACGTCGGCGGCCTGCTCGACGTGGGCGGCCCGCACCGGGACGAGTGGCTGCCCACCCGCTCCTTCGACCTGTGGCGGGAGCAGGACCTGCCCGCCCGATGGGCGACGCTGGCCGGCGGCTGGCTGGACGCGGTCCGGCTGCCGTCCCTGGCCGGGCAGCGCGACGTCGCGGGCAAGGCGGTCAACGCCCTCTCCCCCGACCTGGTGCGGCACACCGCGCCGGCCATCCGCCGCTCCGCCCTGACCGCGCTGGCCGAGTACCCGCGGGGCACCGGCCTGGCGCCCGAGGACCTCGTGGCGCTGCTGCGCTGGCGCACCCCCCGGCGGGCCGACCGGCTGGCGCCGGTCCCCGACCTGCTGGCCGAGGCCGCCCGGCTGGGCGTGCTGGTCGGCGGGGTGCTGTCCACCGGCGGACGCGGCCTGCTCGCCGCCGGCGAGGACGGCGCGGCGGACGGCATGGCGGGGCTGCTCCCGCAGCCGGTCGACCACGTGCTCGCCCAGCCCGACCTCTCGCTGATCGCCCCCGGTCCGCTGGTCGCCGAGCTCGCCGACACCCTCGCCGTCGTCGCCGACATCGAGTCCTCCGGCGGGGCGACGGTGTTCCGGGTGTCGGAGGCCAGCGTCCGCCGCGCGCTGGACTCCGGCTGGTCGGCGACCGACCTGCACGACTTCTTCGCCCGCGCGTCGCGGACCCCGGTGCCCCAGGCACTGGACTACCTGGTCGACGACGTCGCCCGACAGCACGGCCGGCTGCGGGTGGGCGCGATCGAGAGCTACGTGCGCTCCGACGACCACGGGTTGCTGTCGCAGGTGCTCAACGACCGGCGCACGGCCGGCGCCGAACTGCGCCGGCTGGCCCCGGGCGTACTGGTCAGCGGCCTGGGCGCCGACGAGGTGCTCACCGTGCTGCGCGAGGCGGGCTACGCACCGGCCGGCGAGTCGCCGGGCGGCGCCGTCCTCACCCGGCCACCGGCGCGGCCGCGGGCCGCGGGGCGCCGTCCCGGCTCCGCTCCGGCGCAGCTCCCGCGACCACTCACCGGCGACGAGCTGTCCGCCACGGTGAGGGAGATCCGCGCCGGCGACGCCGCCCTGGCCGCCCGCCGGGGGGAGGCGGTCCGCCAGGTGCCGGGGGTGACCACCGCCGGCACCCTCGAGCTGCTCTCCCGCGCCGTCCGGGAGGGCGTGCCGGTGTGGCTGGGCTACGTCGACGCGCAGGGCAGCGGCAGCCAGCGCGTGGTGCAGCCGGTCTCCCTGGCCGGTGGCTTCCTCCAGGGGTACGACGAGCGGCGCGGCGAGAGCCGCACCTTCGCGGTGCACCGCATCACCTCGGTCGCGCTGGTCGACGACGACGAGGACCCGCTGCCCCCGTCGTGAGTCGCGCCCGAACCGCTTGCCGCGAGCAGTGCGGCGGACCAGTCTCCGGCTCGGAACCTGCCCCGAGACGAGGACGACCAGGTCATGGAGAGCGAGGAGAGTGTCGCCGCCCTGCTCGCAGTGGCGGTGCGGAGCGTGCTGGGCGTCGCAGAGGCGCCCGTGCGGCTGCGTGCCTGGGACGGCACCGTCGCCGGCCCGGAGGGCGCCCCGGTGATCGGCGTCCGCACGCCGCGGGCGCTGCGCCGGCTGGTCTGGGCGCCCGGTGAGCTGGGCCTGGGCCGCGCCTACGTGGCCGGGGAACTGGAGATCGAGGGCGACGTCTTCGCCACGCTGTCGGCGCTGACGTCGGCCGGCCGGCTCGCGGTCGCCGGTCCGCCCCCGGCGCCGACCCTGCGCGACCGGCTCGGTCTGGTGCGCACGGCGGCGCGGCTGGGCGCCCTCGGGCCCGAGCCGGCCCCGCCGCCGGAGGAGGTGCGCCTGCGCCGCTTCGGACGCCGGCACTCCCGCGCGCGGGACGCGGCCGCGATCGCCCACCACTACGACGTCTCCAACGACTTCTACGCCCTCGTGCTGGGCTCGTCGATGGTCTACTCGTGCGCCGTCTGGGAGTCGCCGGCCACCGGCCTGGACGCCGCCCAGGAGGCCAAGCTCGACCTGGTCTGCCGCAAGCTCGGGCTGGTCCCCGGCGCGCGGCTGCTGGACGTCGGCTGCGGCTGGGGCAGCCTGGCCCTGCACGCGGCGCAGCGGTACGGCGCCCACGTCGTCGGGATCACCCTCTCCGCCGCGCAGGCCGAGCTGGCCCGGCGCCGCGTGGCCGAGGCGGGCCTGGCCGACCGCGTGGAGATCCGGGTCCAGGACTACCGCGACGTGCCCGACGGGCCCTACGACGCGGTGGCCTCGATCGGGATGGCCGAGCACGTCGGCGCCGCGGGGATGGCCGGGTACGTCCGGACCCTGCACGCGCTGCTGCGCCCCGGCGGCCGGCTGCTCAACCACGCGATCGCGTGGAACGCCGGCTCGCCCGGCTGGGACCCCGACACCTTCATCACCCGGTTCGTCTTCCCCGACGGCGAGCTGCTCGACCTGGCCGGCACCGTCTCGGCGCTGGAGGACGGCGGGCTGGAGGTCCTCGACGTCGAGGCGCTGCGCCGGCACTACGCGCTCACCCTGCGGGCCTGGGTGGAGCGCCTGGAGAAGCACTGGGACCACGCGGTGTCGCTGGCCGGCCCCGGCCGGGCGCGGGTGTGGCGGCTGTACATGGCGGCCAGCGCCCTGGCGTTCGAGGCCGGGAAGCTGGGCGTGAACCAGGTGCTGGTGCAGCGCCCTGGCGGGGACCCCCCGCCGATGCGCCGCCGCGACTGGGTCTGAGGGTCGGTCAGCCGCCTCCGGCCAGCGCGCGGGCCAGGTCCTGCTCGACGTCCCGGGCGGTGAGCGCCAGCGCGGCCACCAGCTGGGGCAGCCGGCTCTCGGAGAAGCGGACCGTGGGCATCGACACCGAGACCGCCGCCTCGGCCGGCTCACCCGGCAACCGGACGGCCCGCCCGATCGCGGTGAGCCCCGTCTCGGTGCGCCCGGCGTTGATCGCGAACCCCCGTTCCCGGACCACGCGCAGCTCCTTGCGCAACGCGGCCAGGTCGGGCCGCTCCCCCGGGCGGTCGACCCACTTCTCCTCGGCGTAGAAGGCCTCGAGCTGGGCGTCGGGCAGGTCGGCGAGCATGAGCTTGCCGCCGGACACCAGGTGCGCGGGGAAGACCATGCCCTCGCGGTCGCCCACGCGCAGCGCCTGACTGCACTCCACCGACGCGATGAAGCGCACGTGGTCGCCGGCGAGGATCTGCAGGTTGGCGGTCTCGTCGACCCGCTCCACGAGCACCTGGAGGTGCGGCATGGCGATGGTGCGCAGCAGCGCGGTCCGCGACTGCGACCGGGCACCGAGGGAGAGCACCGGCCCCGCGACGTAGCGCCGGGAGTCGTCCTGTACGGCGAAGTCGCGGTAGACGAGCATCGACAGCAGCCGGTGCGCCGTCGAGCGGGCGACGCCGAGCCGGGCCGCGGCCTCGCTGACGCTCAGGGACCCCTCCACCTGCAGCGCCGTCGCCAGCTGCAGGGCGTGGTCGACGCTGGCGATGGCGTAGGCCGGTGCGTTCTTCACACCAGAATGATGTACCACCGCCAGCAGAACGCGCGCGACCGTACATCCATGACGGTCCGCGCGGTCATCCGCCGCGGTGTGGGTACCCACGCCGCAGGGCCCGCGGGTGCCTCCACCCGCCGACCGCCGTCCTCGGTCCACTGAACGCACCGCACGGAAGGAACGCCGCCATGACGCAGAACGTGGCCTCGCCGGTCCGGCTGACCGCTCTCGACGCGCCCGACCAGCCGACCCCCAGCGCCGAGCTGGAGGAGCTCTACCGCGGGTTCGAGCAGGAGCTGCTCGTGCCGCTGTGGACCGAGATCGGCGACCTGATGCCGCTGCACCCGCGGTCGCGCGCCGTGCCGCACGTCTGGCGGTGGCAGAACCTGCTGCGGCTGGCCGACCGGGCCGGCCACCTGGTGCCGGTCGGCCGCGGCGGCGAGCGCCGGGCGATCGCGCTGGCCAACCCCTCGCTCGGCGGCAAGCCCTACGCCACCCCGACGCTGTGGGCGGCGATCCAGTACCTGATGCCGGGCGAGAACGCCCCGGAGCACCGGCACACCCAGCACGCCTTCCGCTTCGTCGTCGAGGGCGAGGGGGTGTGGACCGTGGTGGGCCGCGACCCGGTGCCGATGAACCGCGGGGACTTCCTGCCGCAGGCCGGCTGGAACTGGCACGCCCACCACAACGCCGCCGAGCAGCCGATGGCCTGGATCGACGGGCTGGACATCCCGTTCCAGTACGCCACCGAGTCGCAGTTCTTCGAGTTCGGCCGCGAGTCGATCAGCGACGCGGAGCGCACCACCCCGGAGCGGTCCCGCTCGCAGCGGCTGTGGGGCCACGCCGGGCTGCGCCCGGTGTCCGCGCCCGGCTCGACGCCCGGCACGCCGCTGCTCAACTACCGGTGGGCCGACACCGACGCTGCGCTGGCCGACCAGCTGGAGCTGGAGGACGAGGGGCACCCCGGCACCGTGGAGCACGGCCACGCCGCCGTCCGCTACACCAACCCGACCACCGGCGGCGACGTGCTGCCCACCATCCGCGCCGAGATGCACCGGGTGCGCAGCGGCAGGGAGACCGCGCCGCGCCGCGAGGCCGGGTCGTCGGTGTTCCAGGTCTTCGACGGCAGCGGCACGGTGACCGTCGGGGAGACCTCGTGGACCGTCACCCGCGGCGACATGTTCGTCGTCCCCTCGTGGCAGCCGCTGTCGGTCCGCTCCGAGGCCTCGGCCAGCGACTCGGACTCCGGCGCGCTGGACCTGTTCCGGTTCAGCGACACCCCGATCTTCGAGGCGCTGCACCTCGACCGCGCGGCGGTCGACGGGGGTGCCCGGTGAAGCTGGCCACCATCCGCACGCTGGAGGGCCGGACCCGCGCCGTCCGCGTGGACGAGGACCACCTCGTCGACCTCGGCGCCGCCGACCTCGGCGAGTTCCTCGCCACCCCGGGCTGGGAGGACCGCGCCGTCGCGGCCACCGAGCGCGTGGCCGAGGTGCGCGGCGCCGCCTACGCCCCCGTCGTGCCGCACCCCGGCAAGATCGTCTGCGTCGGGCTCAACTACCGCACGCACATCCTGGAGATGGGCCGGGACCTGCCCGAGTACCCGACGCTGTTCTCCAAGTACGCCGACACCCTGGTCGGGGCCAATGACGACATCGTCAAGCCCCCGGAGACCACCGAGTTCGACTGGGAGTGCGAGCTCGCCGTGATCATCGGCGCGCCCGTCCGCCGGGCCCGCGGGGTCGAGGCCGAGGCGGCCATCGCCGGGTTCGCCGTGCTCAACGACGTCACCTGCCGCGACTGGCAGTTCCGCACCCGCGAGTGGCTGCAGGGGAAGAACTGGGAGGCGACCACCCCGCTGGGGCCCTACCTGGTCACCTCCGACGAGCTGCCCGGCGGCGTCCGGCCCACGCTGGAGATCAGCACGAGGATCGACGGCGAGACCGTGCAGAAGGACACCACCGGTGACCTGCTGTTCGACCCGGTCGCCCTGGTCGAGTACGTCTCCACGATGATCACCCTCCGCCCGGGCGACGTTCTCGCCACCGGCACCCCCGGCGGCGTCGGCCACGCCCGCAAGCCGGCCCGCTACCTCGAGGCCGGGCAGCACCTGACCACCGAGATCGCCGGCCTGGGGCGCTGTGAGAACACCGTCGTCGCCGACCTGGCCGCCGCGGAGCTGTCGTCGTGAGCGACGTCGACGTCCTCGTCGTCGGCGGCGGCATCGGCGGGCTGTCCAACGCCCTGGCGCTCACGCGGAAGGGCCTGCGGGTCCGCGTCCTCGAGCGCGCGGCGGAGTTCGGCGAGGTCGGTGCCGGGCTGCAGATCGCGCCGAACTGCACGCGGATCCTCGACTCCTGGGGTCTGCTCGACGAGGTGCTGTCCCTCGGCGTGCGGCCGGAGAACCTCGTCATGAAGGACGCCGTCGACGGGACGGTGCTCACCCGCCTCGACCTCACCGACGCGCGGGAGCGCTACGGCTCGCCGTACGTGGTGATCCACCGCAGCGACCTGCACGGCACGCTGCTGCGCGCCTGCCGGCGGGCCGGCGTCGACCTGGTCACCAGCGCGGCGGTGACCGCGTACGAGCACGTGGACGACGGCGTCGCGGTGGTCCACGGGGGTGGCCGGGAGGTCGCCCCGGTGGTGCTCGCCGCCGACGGCCTGTACTCGGTGGCGCGCAAGACGATCAGCGACGACGAGCCGGTGAGCTCGGCGTACGTGGCCTACCGCGGCGCGATCCCGGTGGACAAGGTCGCCGAGATGGACGTCTCGATGACCGACGTCGTGGTCTACGTCGGGCCGCACTGCCACTTCGTGCAGTACCCGCTGCGGCAGGGCGAGATGTTCAACCAGGTGGCGGTGTTCCGGTCGCCGAAGGCGCTCGCCGGCGAGGAGGACTGGGGCACCCCCGACGAGCTGGACGCCGCCTTCGCCGGCACCTGCCCGCAGGTCCGGGACGGCCTGCCGCTGATGTGGCGGGACCGCTGGTGGCGGATGTACGACCGCGACCCGATCACCACCTGGGTCCAGGGTCGCCTCGCGCTCACCGGGGACGCCGCCCACCCGCCGCTGCAGTACCTGGCTCAGGGGGCGGTCATGGCGATGGAGGACGCCTGGGTGCTGTCCGAGCACGTCGGCGCCCAGCTGGCCGAGGGGGACCTGGACTGGGACGCCGCGCTGGCCGCCTACCAGGCGGTGCGGCCCGAGCACTGCCGGCGGGTCCTGACCACGGCCCGCGCGTGGGGTGAGCTCTGGCACCTCACCGGCGCGGAGCGGGAGGCGCGCAACGCCGTCCTGCGGCAGCGGGACGTGCACGACTACGGCTTCGTGGACTGGCTGTACGGGCCCACCGCCCTCACCCCCGAGCAGGAGCCGCCGATGTTCCGGCCGCAGCCGCTCGAGGTGCCGGCCCGGGCCTGATCGGGAAGGTCCTGTCGGCGGGCGTGGTTACGGTGACGGAGGTCTTCGCGACCCCGTCCCCCTGCTGACCGCGCCCGTCGGCAGGACGCCTGTCGAAAGGTTCCCGTGACAGACGGACCCCTGATCGTCCAGTCGGACAAGACGCTGCTGCTCGAGGTCGACCACCCGCTCGCGCGCGACTGCCGGGCGGCGATCGCGCCGTTCGCGGAGCTGGAGCGCTCCCCCGAGCACGTGCACACCTACCGGGTCACCCCGCTCGCGCTGTGGAACGCCCGCGCCGCCGGACACGACGCCGAGCAGGTCGTCGACGCGCTGGTCCGCTACTCCCGCTACCCGGTGCCGCACGCGCTGCTGGTCGACGTCGCCGACACCATGGACCGCTTCGGCCGGCTGACCCTGGCCAACCACCCGGTGCACGGGCTGGTGCTGGCCACCTCCGACCGCGCGGTGCTCGAGGAGGTCATCCGCAGCAAGCGGGTGGCGCCGATGCTCGGTGCCCGGATCGACGCGGACAGCGTCGTCGTCCACCCGTCGGAGCGCGGGCGGCTCAAGCAGGCGCTGCTCAAGATCGGCTGGCCGGCCGAGGACCTCGCCGGCTACGTCGACGGCCAGGCCCACCCGATCGAGCTCGACCAGAGCGGCTGGCACCTGCGCGACTACCAGCAGGAGGCCGTCGAGGGGTTCTGGTCCGGCGGCTCCGGCGTCGTCGTCCTGCCCTGCGGCGCCGGCAAGACGCTGGTCGGCGCGGCGGCGATGGCCGAGGCCAAGGCGACCACGCTGATCCTGGTCACCAACACCGTCGCCGGGCGGCAGTGGAAGCGGGAGCTGATCGCCCGCACCTCGCTGACCGAGGAGGAGATCGGCGAGTACTCCGGCGAGCGCAAGGAGATCCGCCCGGTCACCATCGCGACCTACCAGGTGATCACCACCCGCCGGAAGGGCGAGTACCGGCACCTGGACCTGTTCGACGCGCAGGACTGGGGCCTCATCGTCTACGACGAGGTGCACCTGCTGCCGGCGCCGATCTTCCGGCTGACCGCCGACCTGCAGTCCCGACGCCGGCTCGGCCTCACCGCCACGCTGGTGCGCGAGGACGGCCGGGAGGACGACGTCTTCTCCCTGATCGGGCCCAAGCGCTACGACGCGCCGTGGCGGGACATCGAGGCCCAGGGCTACATCGCCCCGGCCGAGTGCATCGAGGTGCGGGTGTCGCTCGACGACGAGGAGCGGATGACATACGCGGTCGCCGAGCCCGAGGAGCGGTACCGGATCGCGGCGACGGCGTCGTCGAAGCTGCCGGTGATCCGGCGGGTGCTCGAGCGGCACCCCGACGAGCAGAAGCTGGTCATCGGCGCCTACCTCGACCAGCTCGACGAGCTCGGCCGGGCGCTCGACGCCCCGGTGATCCAGGGCTCGACCACCAACCGCGAGCGGGAGAAGCTCTTCGACGCCTTCCGCGCCGGGGAGATCCGCACCCTGGTGGTCTCCAAGGTGGCCAACTTCTCCATCGACCTGCCCGAGGCGGCGGTCGCCGTCCAGGTGTCGGGCACCTTCGGCTCGCGCCAGGAGGAGGCCCAGCGGCTCGGCCGGGTGCTGCGGCCGAAGGCCGACGGCCGGCAGGCGCACTTCTACACGGTGGTCAGCCGGGACACCCTCGACAGCGAGTACGCCGCCCACCGGCAGCGCTTCCTCGCCGAGCAGGGCTACGCGTACACGATCGTCGACGCCGCCGACCTGGCCGGCCCCGGCGAGGTCAACGGTCCCGACTGGGTCGACGAGGGCGCCTGACCGCAGCGGAGTCGCCCGGCGGCGGTTCCCGTCACCGGGCGACTCCGGTCAACGCCGCGTCACGGCCCAGGCGGCGATCTCCGCCCGTGAGCGGAAGCCCAGCCGGGCCAGGATCTGCTCCACGTGCGACTCCGCCGTCCGCGGGGAGATGACCAGCCGGGCGGCGATCTCCCGGTCGGTCAGCCCCTGCGCCACCAGGCCGGCGACCTCCAGCTGGCGGCGGGTCAGCGGCCCGGACGGCGGTGCAGCGGGCGCCGCGGGTGCCGGCCCCTCGCCGAGCGCCAGCGCCACCGCCGCCGGCCGGTCGAGCGCGCGCCCCTCGGCCACCCGGGCCGCCCACCGCTGCTCCCCGAGGGCACGGCGGGCCGGGCCGGCCCAGCGCTCCTGCCAGGCGGCCAGCGGCGCCGGCGCGGACGCCGGGATCGACCGCCAGACCGCCTCGGCCGCGCCGGTCAGCCGCGCCGCCCGGTCGGCGTCCCCGGACGCCGCGGCCGCCCAGCCCAGCGCGGCCACGCACAGCGCGACACCGCTGCGGTCGTCCACCTCGCGCATCAACCGCAGCGCCCGCTCCTCCAGCCGCGCCGCCTCGGCCGGGTCGCCCTCGGTCAGCCGCGCCAGGCCGCGACCCCACAGCGCGTGCGAGCGCGTCCACGGGTCGGCCGCGGTCGCCAGGCTGGTGGCGAACGCGGGATCGGCCGCCGTCGGGTCCCCGGCGAGCAGCGCGGCGACCCCGACGTCGGCCCAGCAGAAGGCCGCCGCGGGCTCGCCCAGCGCCGCGTACGCCGTGGCCGCCTCGCGCAGCAGCCGGTCGGCGCGCTCGAGGTCCCCGCTGAATAGCGCCGCCTGGCCGAGGTACTGGGTGGCCATCGCCGCCACCTGCGGCCGGCCGGCCGCGGCCGCGAGCCCCTGCTCCAGCAGCGGGACGGCGGTCGCCGGGTCGGTCGCCGCCAGCGCGAGGTAGCCGGCCACCACGAGGGCGTGCGCACGATCCGGCGCGTCTCCCGGTGCCGCCGCCAACAGCAGGTCCAGCCAGCGCCGCCCCTCACCGAGGTGGCCGCGGGCCTCCCAGTACAGCCACGCGTCGGCGGCCGGTGCCAGGCCGGCCGCCGCCTCGCCCGGGGTGTCCAGGCAGTGCTCCAGGGCGGTCGAGACCTCCGGGTGGACGGCGGCCAGCCGGTCGAAGGCGGCGACCTGGCCGGGCCCGAGGAAGCCCGCCGCCGCCTCCGCCACCCGGCCGGCGCACCACTCCCGGTGCCGCCGGCGCACCACCTCGCCCTCGCCCGAGCCGTCCAGCAGCTCGCGGCCGAACGCCCGGACGGTCTCCAGCATGCGGAACGCCGTCCCGTCGGCGGTCCGGTCGACGCCGAGCAGGGAGGCGTCCACCAGGCGGGTGAGGGTGTCGAGCACGTCTGCGCGGGGCAGCTCGCCGTCCGCGCAGACCGCCTCGGCGGCGGCCAGGTCGAACCCCGCGGCGAAGACCGCCGCCCGCCGCCACAGCACCCGCTCCGGCTCGTCGATCAGGTCGGCGCTCCACTCCATCGTCGCCCGCAGCGTGCGGTGCCGCTCCGGCCCGGCCGGCCCGGACCGCCGCAGCAGGCCGAACCGGTCGTCGAGCCGGTCGAGCAGCTGGCCGGGCGTGAGCGCGCGCAGCCGGACGGCGGCCAGCTCGATCGCCAGCGGGATGCCGTCCAGGCGGGAGCACAGCTCGGCCAGCGCGGCGTCGTCCGCGGGGGTCAGCTCGAGGTCCGGGACCGCGGCCCGCGCCCGCTGCTCGAGCAGGGCCACCCCGTCGGCGCCGGCCAGCGGCGGCACCGCGCACAGCACCTCGCCGGGGACGTCGAGCGGCGTGCGGCTGGTGGCCAGCACCGACAGCCCGGGGCAGGTGCCGGTGAGCGCGTCGACCAGCACCGCGGCGGCGTCCCGCAGGTGCTCGCAGTTGTCGAGCACGAGCAGCACCCGCCGCCCGCCGAGGACCTCGGCCAGCGAGGCCGGCAGCCAGCGGCCGGTGCTGTCCCGGACGTCGAGCGCGGCGGCGACCTGCGCGGCCACGAGCGCCGGGTCGGCGACCGCGGTGAGGTCGGCCAGCGCGACGCCGTCGGGGAAGGACCGGCGCAGCCCGTCGGCCGCGCGGAGGGCCAGCCGGGTCTTGCCGACCCCGCCCGGGCCCACGAGGGTCACCAGCCGCGCGCCGGCGAGCAGCCCGCGCAGCCGGCCGAGCTCGGCCCGCCGGCCGACGAAGGAGCTGCGCTCGGCGGGCAGCCGGGCGCCCGCGCCGGGGGCAGCCCGCCTCGCCATGGCCCGGCACGGTAACCGCCGGGTACGGGTCCGCGGCAGTACCCGTACCGCCCTCCGTAGCTCCCCCGATGTGCCGCCGCGACCCCGGCGGGAGCGTGGCCGGCGTGGGTGAGCGGCGGTACGGCGGAGCGGGCCTCTACCTGGTCGAGGTCCGCAGCTGCCCGCCGTCGGCGGACGACGCGGTGGAGATGCACCGCGCCCTGCACCGCGCGGTGACCCGGCTCGGCTCGGCCGGGACGGCCATCCGCTGGTGCGCCGCCTGGCTGCTCCCGGACGAGTGCCGGTGCCTGTGCCTGGTGCACGCCGCCCGGGAGGCCGACGTCGTCCTCGCCCGCGACCTGGCCGCCCTGACCACCGCGTCGGTCTCCCCCGCCCGCGCGCTGGCCGGGGACCCCCCGTCCCGATCCGGAAGCAGGTCCTGACATGTCCGCGCTCGACGCACCCCGTCCGCTCCGCCCCGGCACCCCACCGGCCGGCACCGGCCTCCGGGCCCGGGTCGCCCGGCACCCGCTGACCGCGTTCCTCGTCCTCGTGCTGGCGGTCGGCTGGCCGCTGGTCTCCGTCCCGGCCCTGACCGCGCACGGTGTCCTGCCCGGCGGTGCGCTGCCCGAGGAGCCGTTCGCGCTCGCGCTCACGGTGCTCGTCATGCTCCCCGCGGCCCTGTGGGTCACCTCGGTCACCGAGGGGCGGGCCGGCGTCCGGACCCTGCTGCGCCGCGCGGTGCGGTGGCGGTTCGGCGCCGGCTGGTGGGCGGCGGTGCTGCTCGCCCTGCCGGTGCTCACCCTCGCCGCCGGGGTCGCCGGCGGGCGCGAGCTGGTGACCGGCGAGCTGCTGGCCACGCTGGCCTCGGGGGCGTTCTCGGTGCTCACCGCGGTGCTGCTCGTGCACCTGTGGGAGGAGACGGTCTGGGCCGGCTTCTTCCAGGGGCGGCTGGAGCGGCGGCACGGGTTCCTGCCGGCCGCCGTCCTCACGGCCGTCCCGTTCGCCCTGGTCCACCTGCCGCTGCAGTTCATCGGGGAGCTGGACCCCGGGCGGATCGCGCTGGCGGTCGGCGCGCTGTTCGTCGTCGGCGCGCTGATCCGGCTCATGGTCGGCGCCACCGTGCGCGGCGCCGCGGGCAGCCTGCTGGCCGCCGGCCTGGTGCACGCGACGTTCAACGCCGCCAACAACGAGGGCAACCTGGTCGACGACCTGCTCAGCGGGGGCCAGCCGACGCTGTACGCCGTGGTCGCGGCGGCGCTGTACACCGCGGGTGCCCTGCTCGTCGTGCGTGCCCGGCGCTGAGCGCGCGCCGAAGTGCCCCGGGCGGGGTTCCCGCCCGGGGCACTCCACTGCGTGCCGCGGGACGGCTGGGACCCGCGGGGCGTGACGTGCCGGTCCGCCACGCGGCATGACGATCCCCACACCGCACCCCGGCTCGCGCCGTCCGCGCAGGTCAGCGGCGCGTCGGCGGCCGCCATACGTCCCCGGAGGGGAGGCGCGCCGGAGGTGGCCGGTTGGGCGTGTCTCCCCCGGCCCGACCAGAATGGCCCTCGACATGGGGAGCGCAGCACGAGCGGAGGCCATCGGCCCGCAGACGACCAGCCGACCGCTCCGGGCATGGCAGCAGGCCGCGCTCGACAGGTACGAGGAGAGCTCCCCGAAGGACTTCCTGGTCACCGCGACCCCGGGCGCGGGCAAGACGACGTTCGCCCTGACGCTGGCCGCGCGGCTGCTGTCCCGCCGCGAGGTCGCCCGCGTGATCGTCGTCTGCCCGACCGACCACCTGCGCCTGCAGTGGGCCGACGCGGCCGACCGCATGGGCATCGTGCTCGACCCCGGGCTCACCAACGCCGTCGGCCCGGTGCGGGCCGGCACCCAGGGCTACGTGACCACCTACGCGCAGGTCGCCGGCAAGCCGATGCTGCACGCCGCGCGCGCGACCGCCGTCAAGACGCTGGTCGTCCTCGACGAGGTGCACCACGCCGGCGACGGCCTCTCCTGGGGCGAGGCGGTCGAGGAGGCCTACGGCCGCGCCGCCCGTCGGCTCTGCCTGACCGGGACGCCGTTCCGCACCAAGGCCGACGAGCGCATCCCGTTCGTCCGGTACGAGGAGGACGGCTTCGAGGGTGACGACGGCGAGGGCGGCATGGGGCTGGTCAGCCGCGCCGACTACACCTACGGCTACAAGGAGGCGCTGGCCGACAGCGTCGTCCGGCCGGTCGTCTTCGCCGCCTACACCGGCACCTCGCGCTGGCGGAACTCCGCCGGCGAGGTGGTCGCCGCCTCGCTGTCGGAGGCCGGCACCCGGTCGGTGGAGATGCAGGCCTGGCGGACGGCGCTGGACCCCAAGGGCCAGTGGGTGCCGCACGTGATCGCGGCGATGGACGACCGGATCACCCACCTGCGCGAGAACGGCATGCCCGACGCCGCGGGGCTGGTGCTGGCCAGCGACCAGGACGACGCCCGCGCCTACGCCAAGATCGTCCGCCGGGTCACCGGCAAGGCGGCCGAGCTGATCCTCTCCGACGACCCCAAGGCGTCGAAGAAGATCGAGCGCTTCGCCACCGGGTCGGCCAGGATCGCGGTCTGCGTGCGGATGATCTCCGAGGGCGTCGACGTCCCGCGGGCCGCCGTCCTGGCCTGGATGACCTCCTACCGGACGCCGCTGTTCTTCGCCCAGGCGGTCGGGCGCGTGGTCCGGTCCCGGGCGCCGCACGAGTCGGCCACCGTGTTCCTGCCCGCCGTCCGGCCGCTGCTCGGCCTGGCTGCGTCGATGGAGGAGCAGCGCAACCACGTCATGCCCCCGCCGAAGACCGAGCAGGGCGACGAACTCGACCTCGAGCCGCTGCCGCCCAAGGAGCGCGAGGTCGACGGCGTCACGCAGTGGGAGGCCCTGGAGGCCGACGCCCGGTTCGCGCACGTGCTGCAGGGCGGGACGGCGCACACCGGCGAGGGGACCCCGGGTTCGGTGGCCCCCGAGGACGAGGACTTCCTGGGCATCCCCGGTCTGCTCACCGCCGAGCAGACCGCCGAGCTGCTGGCCAAGCGGGACGACGAGCTGCGGATCCGGATCGCCTCCCGTGCCCACCACGACGACGACACCGGTGAGCTGCCGCTCGTCCAGGACCACCCCGACGAGCAGGACGCCGGCCGCTCCTGGCGGGACGCGGCCGAGCTGCGGCGGGAGATCAACCGGCTGGTCAGCCGGGTGTCGGCGAAGACCTCGACGCCGCACGCGGTGGTGCACACCCAGCTGCGCCAGTCGGTGCCCGGGCCACCGTCGGCCTCGGCCTCGGTCGACGTCCTGCGGGCGCGGCGGGAGCGCCTGCGCACGATGCTCTGACCGTCAGGCGGTCGAGCGGCTCCTCGGGCCGGACGTCGCCCGCGTCGCGGACGGCGCACCCAGCGCGCGGGAGATGCCGCGGGCCGAGGCCATGACCACCGGGACGAGATGGCGGGTGTTGGCGTCCTGGGCGTGCCGCACCACGGACAGCGCGGCGGTGACCCGGTCGTCGCCGTCGCGCACCGGTGCCGCGCAGGACAGCGAGTCGAGGCTCAGCGCCCCGTCGCTGACCGCGTGCCCGCACCGGCGGATCTCGGCGAGCACGGACCGCAGCCGGCTCGGGTCGGTGATGGTCTTGGCGGTGTAGCGGGGCAGCGGCCCACGCAGCACCGTCTCCTGCACCTCGGCCGGGGCGTGGGCGAGCAGGACCAGGCCGGCGCTGGACTCGGTGAGCTTCCGCCGTCGGCCCAGGTGGGAGAACACCGGCACCGACTCGCGGCCCGAGAGCCGGGCCACGAACACCGCCTGCAGACCGTCCCGGACGGCGAGCACCACCGTCTCGCGGGTCGCCTCGTAGACGTCCTCGAGGAACGGCCAGGCGAGCTCCCGGAGGCCCGCCCCGTCCGGCGAGGAGGCGGCCACCTCGCACAGCCGCAGGCTGACCCGGTACCGGCCGTTCAACCCGCGCACCAGCGCGTCGCCCCGCACCAGCTCGCCGACCACGCGGTGGGTGGTGGACATCGGCAGGCCGGTCATCCGGCAGAGCTCGGTGAGCGTGAGCTCCGGCCGGGACGATGAGAAGCAGGTGAGCACCCGCAGCGCGCGCTGCGTCGGGGACAGCCGGCGCTCGGGGTTCTCCACAGCGGCGGCCGCCGGCCGCACCGGACCCGCCTGCACGTCCCCGTCGATCGTTGTCATCGGGCCTCCCTGGCCGGTTGCGGGTTCCCGCGGCGCGCGGATGCCCGGGCCGACCGCCGTCCCTCGCTGCGACGGTAGGAAGCGCGGGCGGCCACCGCCCAGCCGTCTTTCCACGGCGTGGAAACCGGGCCGGGGCGGCGCCGCGGCCTCGGAGCGGCCGCTCCCTCGGGCAGGCACCCCGTCCCGCACGCTCGTGCTCTGCCCACCACCGTGGGCAGAGCACGAAAGCAGTGCGGGCCGTGCACCCCCGGCGGTGCTCGTGCTCTGCCCACCACAGGGGGCAGAGCACGAGCTCCCGCAGGTGGACCTGGTCGGTCCGGCGGCGATTCCGGCGCGGCCCGCGGCGGTCGGAGCGGCGACCCCCGGCCCGCCCGGACCGCGACGGCTCAGCTCGCGGTCGGCAGCAGCCCACGGGAGGCGGCGAGCGCGACCGCCTCGGTGCGCCCGCCGGCGCCCAGCTTGGCCAGGATGTTGCTCACGTGCACGCTCGCCGTCTTCTCGCTGATGTAGAGCTCGGCGCCGATCTGCCGGTTGGTGCGGCCCTGCGCCAGCAGCCGGAGCACCTCGGTCTCGCGGGGGGTGAACACCGAGGCCGTCTCGACCACCCGACCGGCGCCGGGCAGGTCCGACGCCAGCCGGCCCCGCCGGGCCAGGGCGACCACGGCGGCGCGCAGCGGCGCCGCACCCAGGCGCACCGCCACCGCGGCAGCCGCGCGCAGCTCCTCGGCCGCGGCCTCGCGTTCGTCGGCAGCCAGCAGCGCCTCGGCCAGCCGCCATCGGGACCGCGCCTGCTCGTAGACGTGCCCGTAGCCGAACGCGTCGACCGCGGCCCGCCACCGCCGCGGCTCGACCCGGCCGGCCAGGCGGGCCGCCTCGGCCTCGACCCGCGCCTGCCAGGCGGCGCCCTCGGCGCCGAACCCGCCGATCGCGCGCAGGTGGTCGTCGACCGCCGCCCGGGCCTGGTCGGCGAGCTCCTCCCCCGCGGACACCCAGCGGCGCGCGCCGGCGTCGTCCCCCGTCAGGCGCGCGGCCGCGGCGGCGTCGGCCAGCGGGGCCAGCGCCGTCGCGACCAGCCGCACGACCGCCAGCCGGTCGGACCCCCACAGCGCGTGCACCTGCCGCACCGCCGACCGGGCCCGCTCGGCGGCGGTCGCCGGGTCGCCCGCCCACGCCGCCAGGTCGATCTCCGCGCCGGCGGTGGCCAGCAGCAGCAGCACGTGCGCGTCGAGCCGGGCGGCCAGCCCCCGGGCCCAGGCCACCCGCTCGGCGGTCGCCGGGTCGCCGCGGCCCACCTGCACCAGCAGCCCGGCCGCCCGGACGTGCGCCGACATCTCCGGCACCCGGGCGAGCACCTCGGCCAACCGCAGGCTGCCGTCCCAGTCGCCGGACACGTAGCGGCCGACCACGCCCAGGTGCCGCAGCTCCGCGGGGTAGAACGCCCACTCCACGCCGAGCGTCCGTGCCCGGTCGAGCCCGGCGTCGATCCACGGCAGCGCCTCGGTCACGGCACCGGCCTCGTACGGGACGACGGCCAGGTTGAACAGCACCCGCATCTCGACGTCGGTGTCGCCGGACCGGCGGGCCCGGGCCAGCGCCTCCTCCAGGCGGGCGCACACGGCGGCGCGGTCCCCGAAGCCCCGGACCCGCGCCAGCGACACCGCGGTGTCGGCCCAGGCGCTGTCCAGACCGAGCGCGTCGGCCGCGGCGAGCGCCTCCTCGGCGGCGGCATCCCCCTCCGCCCACCGGTTCAGGTCGTAGCTCGTGCGCGCGTGGGTCGCCGCGGCCCAGGTGCGGACGACGGACGGCGGCTGCGCCGGGACCAGCGCCATGGCCCGCCTGCTCTCCCGGTGGGCCGCGGCCTGGTCCTCGATGCGTCCCAGCGCCTGGGCCAGCGTGTAGTGCACCCGGGCGCGGCTGACCGGGTCGCCGTCGGCCCCGAGCAGGTCGAGGGCCGCGCGCAGCAGGGCCACCGCGCGGTGCAGCTCACCGCCCCGGCGGGCGGCCGCCGCGGTGTCCAGCAGCAGCGCGGCCTGGTCGCGCCCGGCGCGCTCGGCCGCGTCGGGCACCGCCGGCCACAGCGCCAGGGCGGCCTCCAGGTGCTGCAGCTGCTCGGCGGGGGCACCGACGCGGGCGGCCTCCGCCGCCGCCTCCAGCGACGCCGCGAGCGCGCCGGGCAGGTCGTTGCTGCCGCGGGCGTGGTGGGCCAGCTCCGCAGCGGTACCCGCGCCCGGGGTCGCGGCCAGGTGGGCCGCGATCGCCGCGTGCACCCGGACCCGCTCACCCGGCAGCAGGTCGGCGAGGACCGCCTCGCGCAGCAACGCGTGGCGGAACCGGTAGCGGCCGTCGGTGGAGACGACCAGCAGGTGGCGGTGCACGGTCTCGGCCAGCGCCGCCTCGAGCTCCGCTGGTCCGAGGCCGCTCACCGCGGCCACGAGGTCGTGCCGTACCTGCCGCCCGGCGACCGCGGCCACCCGCAGGATCCGCTGGGCGGCCTCCCCGAGCTGCTCCACCCGCGCGAGGAGCACGTCGGTCAGCGCGAGCGGGAGCGTCTCCCCGGCCAGCCCGGCGGCGAGCAGCTCCTCGGCGTAGAAGGCGTTCCCCTCCGCGCGCGACACGACGTCCTCGACGGTCGACTCCGGCACGTCCTGCCCGAGCCCGCGGACCAGCTCGCCGACGGCGGCGTCGGGCAGCGGGCCCAGCTCCAGCCGCTCGACACCCGGCAGCCGCACCAGCTCGGCCAGGAGCGGGCGCAGGGGGTGGCGGCGGTGCAGGTCGTCGGCGCGGTAGGAGACGACGAGCGCGATCGGGTCGTCGTCCAGCCGGGCCAGCAGGTAGCGGAGCAGGTCGCGGCTGGAGCGGTCGGCCCAGTGCACGTCCTCCAGCACGACCAGCAGCGGGGTGGCCGCCGCCAGCTCGGTGAGCAGCCCGGCGACGGACTCGAACAGCTGCAGCCGGCCGTCGTCCAGCTGCGGGCGGGCCAGCTGCGGCAGGGGCCGGCCGAGGTCGGCCGCCTCGCCGGCCGGCGCGTCCGGGACGGCGACCGGCGCCCGACCGGAGAGCAGGCCGGCCAGCGCCGGCTGCCCGGCCGCGGTCAGCGGCTCGCCGGCGACCGGCCGCACCAGGTCGACGAACGGCAGGTAGGGCAGCCCCACGTCGCCGAGGTCGACGCAGTGGCCGGTGAGCACGCGGAAGCCGCGGTCACCCGCCCGGACGGCGAGCTCGTCGAGCAGCCGCGTCTTGCCGACACCGGCGTCGCCGGCGAGCAGGACCGCGCAGGCCCGCCCCTCCTGGGCACGGTCGACCGAGGCGAGCAGCCGGGCGAGCTCGTCGTCCCGGCCGACCAACGGTCGGTCGTCCCACTGCGGCACGTCGAGGATCGTGGCACGCACCCCCGACGGGACCGCGACGGCCGGGGCGGCCGGCCCCCTCCAGGGCACCGCCCCGACCGTGCGAGGGGTGGGGAGGAGGAGGTCCTCTCTCAGCTCACCCGCCGGGTGCGGCGCGAGAACCACGGACCGCGCCGGGTGCGGGTCCCCCGGCCGATCTGCTGCAGCACCTCGCGCCGGTAGGCCAGCTCGGCCTCCAGGCCGGGGTTCGGGTACGTCGCCATGACCGTCTCCTCCGTCGTCTCGTTCGACGACGTCGACGGTCGTGCTGAGGGGGCGGCCGGGCATCCGCCGGTCGCGCAGTCCTGACCCCTCCGGCGGCCCTGAGGTCGGTCTGAGGCCCCTCAGACGGACCTCAGCGCAGCTCGGTGCCCTTGGTCTCCGTCAGGGTGAGGATGACGACGAAGGCGATCACCGCTGCGACGGCGACGTAGACGAAGAAGACCAGCGGGTAGCCGGCCCCCGACAGCGCGGTGATGACCAGCGGGGCGGTGCCGCCGAAGGTCGCGACCGTGAGGTTGTACCAGGCGCCGATGCCGGTGGCCCGCAGCTCGGTGGGGAACAGCTCGCTCATGACCGCCGGTGCGATCGAGGCCAGCAGGGCGTAGAGCCCCAGCCCGGTGCAGAAGACGACGACCAGCGACAGCAGGTCGTCCTGCACCAGCAGCGACAGCGGCACGATCAGCACCGCGTAGGCGCCGGACCAGACCAGCATCTGCGGCTTGCGGCCGAACCGGTCCGACAGCGCGCCGAACGGGTAGCACAGCGCCACGAACAGCGCGGTGCCGATGGACAGGGCGAGGAAGACGTCGCCGTCGTCGGCGCCCCGGAAGCTGATCGCGAACGGGGTCAGCGCGCTGAAGAAGGTGTAGTACGACAGCGTCGACAGCATCGTGAAGGCGATCAGCTGGCCGACCGCCTTGGGGTGGTGGCGCAGGGTCTGGCGCAGCGGGTCCTTGGTGGCCCGGGCCTTGGCCGCGTTCTCCTCGAACTGGTCGGTCTCCTCCAGCGAGCGGCGCAGCCAGAGCCCGATCAGGCCGAGCAGGCCGCCGACGGCGAAGGCGATCCGCCAGCCGTAGGTCTGCAGCTGGTCCTCGGTGAGGACGTTGGTCAGCAGCACGCCGAGCAGCGAGGCCAGCAGCAGCGCGGTGCCGGTGGAGATGTAGAAGAACGCCGAGTAGCGGCCGCGGCGCTCCGGCGGGGCGATCTCGGCCAGGTAGGCCGAGGCGTTGGAGACCTCGCCGCCCAGCGACATGCCCTGGGCGATGCGGGCCAGCAGCAGCAGGATCGGCGCCAGCCAGCCCACCGCCTCGTACGTCGGCAGCACGGCGATGGCCATCGACCCGCCGGCCATGAGCAGGATGGTCAGCAGCATCCCGGCCTTGCGGCCGCGCAGGTCCGCGTACCGGCCGAGCAGCCAGCCGCCCAGGGGCCGGAAGAAGAACGCGAGGGCGTACGCGGAGGTGGCCCCGACCAGGGCGAGCGCCTCGTTCTCCGACGGGAAGAACTGGCCGGAGAAGTAGACGACGAACGTCGCGTAGACCGTCCAGTCGAACCACTCGACGGCGTTGCCGATGCTCGCCGAGACGAGCGTCCGCACCGGCAGCCGGTGCCGCTCCTCGACCGCCGTCGTACCGGCTCCCTGGTGCACAGCGCCTGCCATGGGTCGCTCCCGACGTCGCCCGGTTCCCCGACTCCGGACGACGGTAGGCGGGGTGTCCGGCGGCGGCACGTCGAACCGCGGCAGCCCCCGTCCGGGAGGGCGGGGGCTGCGGGACGAGGGTCCGGACCGGGTGACGGCCGCCTCGCGGCGAGTTGCACAACGCGGCTCCAGGCCCCCGACCGAGGTCGGGGCGGTAGTCCGCGGAGGCGGTATCCAATTGGCACCCGGGGGCACGATGCACCCGGCCCGGACGCTCCCGAGGCTACCCGCGGTCGCGCCCCCGCACACGGATCGGCCCGAGTCAGTTGAACCCGCGGTCGTCCTGCTTCAGTGCGGTGTCGACGGTGAGCGCCGAGGCGATGACCATGCTGGCCAGGGGCTCGGGGAGCCGGAAGTGGACGAGGACGACGTACCGGTCGGCGGTGGTGAACAGCGTCCGGGCCAGCCCCTCCCAGGTCTTGGTGATCCGCGCCACCTCGGTGCCCGCCGCGTCGGTGATCGAGAAGTCCCAGGCCCGCCAGTTCTCCGCCTGGATGGCCCCGACCGCCTGGCCGGCCACCACCAGGTCGAAGCGGATCCTCCCGAACACGGTGGCCTGCACGATCTCGCCCAGCACCTCCCCGGAGGGCCGCTGGACGACGACGCGCGACTTCACGAACTTCGCCGGCCGGGTGAGCACCAGCACCACACCGGCGGCGTCGCGGACCTCGAGCCGGTGGGTGAGGAACTGGTCGACGCTGGACAGGAACCGCACCGCCTTCTTCAGCGCGCTCTGCCCCACCTGGACGACCGCGCCGATCTGCCGGCCCTGCCCGTCGAGGACGGCGTACTCGTTGGTCAACTCGACGAGCTTGGTCTGCTGCGAGACGACGAGCACCGGCTGCTCGTACAGCGAGGGCCCCGCATCCCGCGGCGCCGGCGCGGCGGCGTGGGATGCGGCCGGGGGTGGCGGCGGCGGCAGCTGCGCGACCACGGTCGGGGCGGGCTTCGGTGGCGGTGCGGGCCGCTGCACGTGCTGGGTCCAGCCCGCGCCGTCCCACCACCGGGTGCCGCCGCTGCCGGCGGGGTCGGGGTACCAGCCGGGCGGCGCGGGTGGTTGCGTCACGGCCGGTCAGGCTAGTGCCCGGAGCGGTCGCGACCCGTCCACCGCGTGCCAGACTCCGCGGGGTGACCGACCTCTCCGACGCCGAGACCCGCGTCCTCGCCGCGGTGGACGAGGAGTGGCTGGTCGACCGGCTGCGCGAGCTGGTCGCCGTCCCGTCGATCGGCGGGACCGCCGCGGAGAGCGAGGTGCAGCACCTCGTCGCGGGGTGGCTCGAGGAGCTCGACTGCGCGGTGGACCGGTGGGAGATCGACCTGGCCGAGGCGGCCGCCGCCCCCGACGCGCCGGGCCAGGAGGTCGACCGCTCCGAGGCCTGGGGCGTCGTCGGCACCGCGCCGGCCGCCCAGGGCGGCGTCCCGGCCCTGGTGTTCTCCGGGCACACCGACGTCGTGCCGGCCGGCGACCGGGCGCTGTGGCCCGGCGACCCGTTCGAGCCGCGGATCGCCGGCGGGGCGCTGCACGGCCGCGGGGCGTGCGACATGAAGGCCGGCGTCGTCGCCTCCCTCGCCGCGCTGGCCGCGGTGCGGACGGCGGGCGTCCGGCTGGCCCGGCCGGTCGCCGTGCACGCCGTCGTGGGCGAGGAGGACGGCGGGCTCGGCGCCTGGGCCACGCTGCGGCGCGGGCACCGCGGTGACGTCTGCGTCATCCCCGAGCCGACCGCCGGCGCCGTGGTCACCGCCCACGCCGGGGCGCTCACCTTCCGGCTGGAGGTGACCGGGCACGCCGCGCACGCCGCCCACCGCGAGCAGGGCGTGAGCGCGGTCGAGCTCTTCGCCGACGTGCACGCCGGGCTGCGCGCCTTCGAGGCCGAGCGGCAGGTGGACGCCGACCCGCGCTTCGGCGGCGTCCGCTACCCGTACGGCATCAGCATCGGGCGGGTGCGGGCCGGCGACTGGGCCAGCTCGGTGCCCGACCGGCTGGTGGCCGACGGGCGCTACGGCGTCCGGCTGGGCGAGCCGGTGGCCGATGCGCGGGCGGCCTTCGAGGCGCGGCTGGCGGAGATCTGCGCGGGCTCCCCGTGGCTGGCCGCCCATCCGGTGCGGCTCACCTGGACCGGCGGCGTGTTCGCCAGCGGCTCGCTACCCGACGGGCACCCGCTGCTGGCCGCCGTCCGGCAGTCGGTCGCCGACACCGGAGCCGGCGCCCCGCCGGAGCGCGCCATCCCGGCCGGCAGCGACCTGCGGCTGTACGCCGCCGCCGGCATCCCGACACTGCACTACGGGCCGGGCGACCTGCACCTCGCGCACGGGCCGACCGAGCGGGTGCCGCTCGCCGAGCTGGTCACCGCGGCGCGGGCCTTCGCGCTGCTGACCCTGCGCAGCTGCGGGGTGGCATGAGCCTCGTCGGCTTCGAGGCGTGGGCGGAGCTGGCCGGCGACTCGCCCACGTCGCGCACGGAGTGGGCCGCCGTCGTCGCCGCGTGGAGCGAGCCGCACCGGCGCTACCACGACCTCGCGCACCTGGCCGCCGTCCTCGGCCTGGTCGGGGAGCTCTCCGCAGCCGCGGCCGACCCGGCCGCGGTCCGGCTGGCCGCCTGGTACCACGACGTCGTCTACGACCCGCGGCGCGGCGACAACGAGCAGGTCAGCGCCGAGCGGGCACGCGCCGGTCTGCGCGGGCTGGTGCCGGAGGAGCGGGTCGCCGAGGTGGTCCGGCTGGTGCTGCTCACTGCCGGGCACGACCCGGCGCCGGACGATCCGAACGGCGCGGTGCTCTGCGACGCCGACCTCGCGGTGCTGGCCGGCCCGCCGGCGGCCTACGCCGGCTACGCCTCGGCGATCCGAGCGGAGTACGGGCACCTCTCCGACGCCGAGTTCACCGCCGGGCGCACGGCCGTCCTGGAGCACCTGCTCGCGCTGCCGGCGCTCTACCGGCTCCCGGCCGTGGCCGCCGAGTGGACGCCCCTGGCCCGGGCCAACATCGCCGCCGAGCTCAGCCTGCTGAGGACGCGGGCCGCCGAGCCGCCTCCGGCGGCCGCGCCTTCTTGAGCCGCAGCCCGGCGCCGCGCAGCCGGGCCAGCAGCTCCCGCGCGCCCACCGGCTCGGCGCCGGCGGCCACGGCGACGTCGTAGAGCTCCTCCGGGACGTCGTAGTGGTCGCCCTGGAACGCCCGCCGCGGGATGCCGAGCTCGACGGCGACGAACGCGTGCAACTCCTCGTAGGAGACGTCGCTGACCAGGTGCGACCACAGCCGGCCACGCCACGGCCATGCCGGGGTGTCGATCAGGACAGCCACGGCGCCAGTCTGCCCGCGCCGCTAGCGTCGTGCCGGTGAGTGCCGAGATCCGCTGGGGCGTCGTGGGACCGGGGCGCATCGCGGAGAACGTGATGGCCGACTTCGCCCACGTGCACGGCGCCCGGCCGGTGGCGGTGGCCTCCCGGTCGGCCGACCGCGCGGCGGCGTTCGCCGGCCGGCACGGGCTGGAGCGGGCGCACGGCTCCTACGCCGGCATCCTGGCCGACCCGGACGTCGACGTCCTCTACGTGGCGACGCCGCACCCGCAGCACGCCGCCATCGCCCTGGCCGCCATCGACGCGGGCAAGGCGCTGCTGGTGGAGAAGGCGTTCACCGCGACCACCGCCGGTGCCGCCGCGGTCGTCGAGCGGGCCCGCGAGCGCGGCGTGTTCGTCATGGAGGCGATGTGGACCCGCTTCCAGCCGGCCGTCGTCCGGCTGCGCGATCTGGTGGCCGACGGCGCCATCGGCGGGGTCCGCTCGGTGCAGGCCGACCTCGGCGTGGCCCGCGACTACGACCCGCTGGACCGGCTGTTCGCCCTCGAGCTCGGCGGCGGCGCGCTGCTGGACCTCGGCGTCTACGTCGTCTCGTTCGCGCAGATGCTGCTCGGCACGCCGGACACGGTGCACGTCGCCGGCTCGCTGTTCCCGACGGGGGCCGACGCCGAGGCCGCGCTGCTGCTGGGCTACGCCGACGGCCGGACGGCGACGCTGACCACGTCGCTGCGGTACCCGACGCCCGGCGCGGCGCGGGTGATGGGCACCGGCGGCTGGATCGACGTCCTCCCCCGCTTCCACCACCCGGACACGATCGTGCTGCACCGCGCGGGCGCCGAGCCCGAGACGATCACCCGGCCGGCGACCGGCACCGGCTACGCGCACGAGCTGGCCGAGGTGACCGCCTGCCTGCAGGCCGGGCGCACCGAGAGCGCCGTCATGCCGCTGTCCGACACCCTCGCGGTGCAGGCCGTGCTGGGGCAGGCCGCCGACCAGCTCGGCATCCGGCACGCCGATGACCCGGCCGCCTTCACCTGATGAGGGGAGATCTCCTCCAAAGTTCAAGTTCTGGCGCCGGCTGCCGATGAGTGGAGTGACTACACCCACCGGCATCCAGGGAGCCGACCGTGTTCCTCATCCAGGGCATCACCGCACTCGCCGCGAAGTTCGGCTCCGCCTCGGTCGTCGTGCAGACGGCGGCCGGCGTCGGCGTGGCCGTCGCCGGCGTCACCGGGGCGGGGGCAGCCGGCGTGCTGCCCGGCGGCGTCCAGGACGGCATCGCCGGCGCCATCGAGGCGGTGACCCCCTTCGACGCGCCGTCCTCCGACGATCCGGTGTCCGACGCCGGCGAGATCGACGACTCCGGCCGGGACGGAGCCGGCGACGGCCCCGGGGCGGACCCCACCGAGATCCCGGGCGCCGCCGACCCGACCGCGTCGGACGACGACGGCACGCCCGACCAGGGCTCCGGCGACGCCGGCGAGACCGACGACTCGGGGCTCGACGGGTCCGACGACGGCAGCTCCGACGACGACGGCACGCCCGACCAGGGCCGCGGGGACGCGGGCGCCGCCGACCCCAGCGACGGCCCGGACGACTCCGACGACCCCGCCCGGCTGGCGCGCGAGGCCGCCGAGGAGCAGCGCAAGGCCGATGAGCGGGCGCGCCGCGACGCCCAGCGGGCCGCCGTAGAGGCCGCGGAGGAGGCCCGCGAGGCCGCCGAGGAGCAGCGCGAGGCCGATGAGCGGGCCCGCCGCGACGCCCAGCGGGCCGCCGAGGAGGCCGCGGAGGAGGCCCGCGAGGCCGCCGAGCGCAGCGCCGAGTCCGGCCGGCACAGCGGCGACGACGACCGGGACCGCGACGACGACTGATCGGGTGGCGGCTGGGCCGGCCTCCCGGTCGGCCTGACCACCCGTCGGTTCAGGCCGCGTCCCAGGCCAGGCCGCTGGCCTGCTCGGCGGTCGGCACCCGGGTCGGCGTGCGGGCGGTGCGGCGCACCGCCTCGGCGAAGACGACCGCGTCGACCACCGCGGCCCCGCCGGGGTCGTTGTTGAAGTAGACGAGGACGTCCTCGTCCGCTGCCCAGGTGGCCGCGAGCCGGTCGGCCCAGAGCTGCAGCGTCTCCGGCCGGTAGCGCCAGTCCTGCACGCCCCGGTGCAGCCGCAGGTAGCCCCACCCGGCCGTCCGCCACAGCGGCGCGACCGGCTCCTCGTCGCGGTCGGCCCAGCACAGCGCGGCGCCGTACCGCTCGAGCAGGGCGCGGACCTCGTCGGTCCACCAGGTCTCGTGCCGCGGCTCGACGGCCACCCGGGCGCCGGGCGGGAACTGCGCGAGGCACTCCCGCAGCAGGTCGACGTCGGCCCGCAGCGTCGGGGGCAGCTGCAGCAGGACGACGTCCAGCCGCTCGCCCAGCCCCTCCGCGCGCCCCATCAGCCGGGCGACCGGCTCCTGGGGCTCGCGCAGCCGCTTGATGTGGGTGAGGAACCGGCTGGCCTTGACCGCCCAGCGGAAGTCGGCCGGGGTGCGGGTGCGCCAGGCCTCGAACGTGCTGCGCTCCGGCAGCCGGTAGAAGGCGTTGTTGCTCTCCACCGTGGCGAAGTGGGCGGCGTAGTGCTCCAGCCACAGCCGCTGCGGCATCCGCTGCGGGTAGAAGCGGCCGCGCCAGTCGCGGTACTGCCAGCCCGACGTCCCGATGACCACCGCCACGGATCTCGCCTACCCGCGTGGGCTCCCGCTGACGCGGACACAGGCCGTCGACCCCCGTCCTCCCCGTTTGGGGGTCCGCGCCCCCCCTTCGCACGGCTGCCCCGCAGTCGATCATGCGGCGACCGTTCGGAGCGCCTCCTGGCCCGACCCGGAGGCTCCTACCGGATCGACCAGCGGAGACATCGATGACCACTGCACGACCGACCTCGCGGGGCGGTCACGGGGGCGCGCACGGAACAGGTGCACCTCCCGCGACCGGACGGACGCGGCCTCGCCAGCGGCTCCTGGCCGGCGGCCTGGCGGCCGCCACCGCCACCGGCGCCCTGGTGACGTTCGCGGCCATGGCCCAAGCCGGGACCCCACCTCTGGGCCCGGGCAACATCGAGATCTTCCCCAAGCGTGACATGGTCGCGCTGGAGGGCTACGCCGACCAGGCCGGCGAGACGGCCACCGTGACGGTGAACCGCAACGGCCAGCAGGTCGGGATCGGTGAGGGCGTCATCGACGCCACCGGGTTCCTGGAGTTCAACCACCCCGGTGGCTCCTGCTGGACCGGCGTGACGCCCGACATCCGGGGCGGCGACCTCGTCGAGGTGCGGTTCAGCGAGACCGCCTTCAGCGACGGCGCGACGACCAGCTCGGCGAAGATCGACGCGGTCGAGGTCAGCGACGTCGTGGCCACTCCCGCGGAGGGCGACGTCGAGGGCACCGTGACGATCAGCGGCACCTACGGCGACGACGTGAGCCTCGACCGGTTCGTCGTCGAGGTCGTCAACCCGGAGATGCGGCGTCCCGACCCGGCCACGCCCCCGACCCTGATCGGTGAGCGCGCCATCGGCTGGACGCCGGTCGTCGACCCGGCCGAGCCCAACGGCGGACCCGGCTACACCGTGGAGGGCAGCGCCAGCGGAGGGGTCTTCTCGGTCACCTTCAGCATGTTCTCCGCCGCCGACGCCGAGCGGGTGGCCGACGGAGAGCACGTCGTCACCTCGTGGATGCTGGACTCCGGCGAGCTGGCACTGGGAAACACCCTCTACGAGTTCGGGGAGACCGACGGCCCCGGATTCGGTGGCTGCCCGGCCGGCCCGGCCTCCCAGGCCCCGGTGCCCCCGACCCGCGTCACGGCCGTCCGCTCGGGCGGCGACGTCTCGCTGACGTGGACGACCCCGGCCCAGCCGGCCGACGCCAAGGCCGTCACCCAGTACCGGGTGGCCGCGATCGACGGCGTCACCGGCCAGGAGATCGCCGTGCGTCAGGGCGCCAACACCACCGGCCCGAACGAGGCCACCATCCGGGGCCTGAACGCGGAGCAGTCCTACGCACTCATCCTGGAGGCCAACAACGGGCTGTGGAGCCCGGTCGTCCAGCTCGGCACCCTCAACGCCGACGGCACCATCACGCCGGCGGTCGACCCGACCAACCCGGACACGGGCGGGGGGACCGGCACCGGCGGCGGCACGGGTACCGGCGGCGACACCGGCGGCGGCACGGAGACCCCGGCTGTCGTGGCTCCGACGGCGCCGACCCTGACCCGCGTCCTCGCCGGTCACGAGTCCATCACCGCGGAGTGGACGGCGGCGCAGCCGGGCAGCGCGACCAGCCCGGTCACCGGCTACGAGCTCGCCGCCACGCCCACCGCCGGCGGGGACGCGGTGACGACGACCGTCGCCTCCGGCACCAGCGGCACGGTGAGCGGTCTGGCCAACGGCACCGAGTACACGGTGTCGGTCCGTGCGCTGTCGGGCACGGCGGCGACGCCGGGCACGACGGCCAGCGGCGTCGTCGCCACGGTCACGCCGGGCGACGTCGTCACCGTCAGCCGGGCCACATACCGCGCCGACAGGCGGGAGTACCGGATCCAGGGCACCGCGGCTGACACCACGGCCAACCGGGTCCACGTCCGCACCTCGGCCGGCGCGACGATCCAGGTCAACGTCCCCGTCGCGGCCGACGGCACCTGGTCGGTCGACCTGCGGAACGGTCCGGCGCTGCCGACGGACAACCGGATCACCGTCACCTCCGACTCTGGCGCCAGCCTGACGACGGCGGTGACCCGGTCCCGCTGACCCGGGACCGCACCCGGGGCAGCGCTGACGCCCCGCAGCACGACCGCACCCCCGAGGGCCCGTCACCGATCCGGTGACGGGCCCTCGGCCTGCCGGGGGCCGCGCCGGTGTGCTGAGCTGCCGCCATGGCCGACGCACCCGCCCGCTTCAAGGACCTCTGCCTCGACGCCCACGACCACCAGGCGTTGGCCGACTGGTGGTGCGCGGCCCTGGGCTACGTCCGACGGGACACCCGGGACGACGGCACGCCCTTCGACCGGGCGGGGCCGGTGCCGATCGCCGATCCGTCCGGGGCCGGCCCGCTGATCTGGGTGAACCCGGTCCCCGAGCGCAAGACGGTGAAGAACCGGATGCACCTCGACGTCGACGGCGACACCGCCGCGCTGCTCGCCGCCGGGGCGACGCTGCTGCGCGCCAGGGACACGGAGATCCGGTGGGACGTGCTCGCCGACCCCGAGGGCAACGAGTTCTGCGTCTTCGCCCCCGACGCCTGAACACGAGGGCGAAGACGCCGACAGGGGCGGCCCGCCTGAGCGGACCGCCCCTGCCGAGGTGACGCGATGGAACGGCTACGTCGCAGGGACCCGCGGCGCGCAGAGCGCGTCGTGGGGGGCGACGTGGTCCTTCTAGAAGTCCATGCCGCCCATGCCGCCGTCGCCACCCGGCATGGCCGGAGCGGACTTCTCCGGCTTGTCGGCGATGACGGCCTCGGTGGTGAGGAAGAGCGCCGCGATGGAGGCGGCGTTCTGCAGCGCCGAGCGGGTCACCTTGGCGGGGTCGATGATCCCGCTGGCGACCAGGTCCACGTACTCGCCGGTGGCGGCGTTGAGGCCCCAGCCGGTCTCCGAGTTGCGCACCTTCTCCGCCACGACGCCGCCCTCGAGGCCGGCGTTGATGGCGATCTGCTTCAGCGGCGCCTCGAGCGCGACGCGCACGATGTTGGCACCGGTCGCCTCGTCACCCTCGAGCTCGAGCTTCTCGAACGCGACGGTGGTGGCCTGCGCCAGGGCGACGCCACCACCGGCGACGATGCCCTCCTCGACGGCGGCCTTGGCGTTGCGCACCGCGTCCTCGATGCGGTGCTTGCGCTCCTTGAGCTCGACCTCGGTCGCGGCGCCGGCCTTGATGACGGCGACGCCACCGGCCAGCTTGGCCAGACGCTCCTGCAGCTTCTCGCGGTCGTAGTCGGAGTCCGACTTCTCGATCTCGGCGCGGATCTGGTTGACCCGGCCGGAGATCTGGTCGCTGTCACCGGCACCCTCGACGATCGTCGTCTCGTCCTTGGTGACGACGACCTTGCGGGCGCGGCCCAGCAGCTCGGTGCCGGCGGACTCCAGCTTGAGGCCGACCTCCTCGCTGATGACCTGGCCACCGGTGAGGATGGCGATGTCGGTCAGCATGGCCTTGCGGCGGTCGCCGAAGCCGGGCGCCTTGACCGCGAGGGACTTGAAGGTCCCGCGGATCTTGTTCACGACCAGGGTCGCGAGGGCCTCGCCCTCGACGTCCTCGGCGATGATGGCCAGCGGCTTGCCCGACTGCATGACCTTCTCCAGCAGCGGGAGCAGGTCCTTGACCGAGCTGATCTTGCTGTTGACGACGAGCACGTACGGGTCGTCGAGGACGGCCTCCATGCGCTCGGCGTCGGTGACGAAGTAGGGCGAGATGTAGCCCTTGTCGAAGCGCATGCCCTCGGTGAGCTCGAGCTCGAGGCCGAAGGTGTTGCTCTCCTCGACGGTGATGACGCCTTCCTTGCCGACCTTGTCCATCGCCTCGGCGATGAGCTCGCCGATGGCCGGGTCAGCGGCGGAGATCGACGCGGTGGCGGCGATCTGCTCCTTGGTCTCGACGTCCTTCGCGGTCGAGAGGAGGTACTCGGTGACCGACTCGACGGCCTTCTCGATGCCCTTCTTGAGGGCCATCGGGTTGGCGCCGGCGGCGACGTTGCGCAGGCCCTCGCGCACGAGCGCCTGGGCGAGCACGGTGGCGGTGGTGGTGCCGTCACCCGCGACGTCGTCGGTCTTCTTGGCGACCTCCTTGACCAGCTCGGCGCCGATCTTCTCCCACGGGTCCTCGAGCTCGATCTCCTTGGCGATGCTCACACCATCGTTGGTGATGGTGGGGGCACCCCACTTCTTCTCGAGGACGACGTTGCGGCCCTTGGGGCCGAGGGTCACCTTGACGGCGTCGGCGAGGGTGTTCATGCCCCGCTCGAGGCCGCGGCGAGCCTCTTCCTCGAAGGCGATCATCTTGGCCATGTGGTGATGTCCTCCATGCATGGATCGCTGCACGGCCGGGTTCGGCGCCCGCGACGGACGACACCGGTGGCACGGGCACTCCGTCGGCCCGCACACCAGTGCCTCACCGCATCCGACCTGATTGGCACTCGGCACTGTCGAGTGCCAACCGAGAGTTTGGCACTCGACCCTGCCGAGTGCAAGAACGGGGGGTGGGCGCCGGCTGTTCCCCGGCCCGACCGAGTGCCTCTGCGGCCTCCCGGACACGACCGAGGCCCGGCCCCCTGGCGGGGAACCGGGCCTCGGCGAGGACCTGCGAGCTCAGGCGGAGCGCACGCTGTCGGCCTGCGGCCCCTTCTCACCCTGGACGACCTCGAAGGTGACCCGCTGGCCCTCGTCGAGGCTCTTGTACCCGTCCATCTGGATGGCGGAGTAGTGGACGAAGACGTCCTGGCCGCCGTCGACGGCGATGAAGCCGAAGCCCTTCTCGGCGTTGAACCACTTCACGGTGCCCTGTGCCACGTGTGCTCCCACGTTTCGTGCGTGCGGACGACGCCAGCCATTCCAGCGCCGGGTCTAGCTCTTCCGCCCGTCGAACACGAACGTGGAACCGAACCGCGGGAGAAGGTACAACACGAAGGGCGTGGTGAGAGCAACCTCACCCACGCCGGACACGGATGGAGGGACGACGTCCCCCGATCCGGCTGCGACCCTACTCCGTCACCCGATGAGACCGGCCGCCCGCACCGACTTCAGCGACGGCTGCACCCGGTGGGTCGGCCCGACGACCGGCTCCAGCGGGTCGAGGGTCTTGAGGCCCTCCCCGGTGTTGAGGACGACGGTCTCCTTGGCCGGGTCCAGCCGGCCGTCCTCCAGGAGCTGGCGCAGCACCGCGACCGTGACGCCGCCGGCGGTCTCGGCGAACACCCCGGTGGTCCGGGCGAGGTCGCGGATGCCCTGCACGATCTGCTCGTCGTCCACCCGGCCGACCGCGCCACCGGTGCGCCGGATCGCGTCGAGCGCGTACGGGCCGTCGGCGGGGTTGCCGATGTTGAGCGACTTGGCGATGCCGGTCGGCTTCACCGGCTTGACGACGTCCCACCCGTTGTCGAAGGCCGTGGCGATCGGGTCGCAGCCGGCCGACTGGGCGCCGAAGATCGTCCACTCGCTCGCCTCGACGATGCCGGCGGTGGTCAGCTCGCGGAACGCCTTGTCCACCTTGGTGAGCAGCGAGCCCGACGCCATGGGGATGACGACCTGGGCCGGGATCCGCCAGCCGAGCTGCTCGGCGATCTCGTAACCCATCGTCTTGGAGCCCTCGGCGTAGTAGGGCCGCACGTTCTGGTTGACGAAGGCGGTGTCCTCGAACTCGTCGGTCTCGGCGAGCTCGCTGGTCAGCCGGTTGACGTCGTCGTAGGAGCCGTCGACGGCGACCAGCGTCTGCCCGTAGACCGCCGACTGGACGACCTTGCCCGGCTCCAGGTCGCTCGGGATGAACACGAACGACGGGATGCCGACCCGCGCGGCGTGCGCGGCGACCGAGTTGGCCAGGTTGCCGGTGGAGGCTGCGGCGATCTTGGTGTAGCCCAGGCGCTTGGCGGCGGTCGCCGCGAGGCTGACCACGCGGTCCTTGAACGAGTGGGTGGGGTTGGCCGAGTCGTCCTTGACCCAGAGGCCCCCGGTGACGCCCAGCTCCGCGGCCAGCCGGTCGGCCCGCACCAGCGGGGTCAGGCCGGGGTCGAGCGAGACGCGGTCGGCCGGGTCCTGCCCCACCGGCAGCAGTGCGACGTAGCGCCAGATGTTCTGCGGGCCGGCCTCGATCTGCTCGCGGGTGACCGCGCGCATGATCTCGGGGTCGTAGTCGACCTCGAGCGGGCCGAAGCACTCGGCGCAGGCGTGCTCGGCGACCAGGCCGAAGGTGGCGCCGCAGTTGCGGCACACCAGCCCGCGTGCCGGACACGGGGGCACCGGGCCACCGGCACCGGAGTCGGCCTGAAGGGAACCGGGAGCGGTCAGGGTCATGCGACGACTACCTCCTCATCTTCCCCGCGGCGGGCCGTCGAGCCGCGCGGGACGGAATTGGCACCTCTCGCCGCGGAGTGCGCGGTCGGCGGTTGCCGGGGCTTCATCGGGCCGTGTCCCTCTGCCCCTCTGGATGAGTGGAACGCACCGACTGTACCCAGGTGACCGTCGTCGCTGCGGACCCGGCCACGATGAGTCCGTGACTGCGCGGATCGTCTACACCGACCTCGACGGCACGATGGTCGGCCCCCGGGGCTCCTTCTGGCACACCGCCGCCCGCGACCTCACCGCCGGCCCGGCCACCGCACTGCTCGACCTGCACCGGGCCGGCGTCCCGCTCGTGCTGGTCAGCGGGCGGACGTTCGAGCAGGTGGTGGAGGCGGCGCGGATCTTCGCGGCGGACGGCGCGATCGCCGAGCTCGGCTCCGTCGTCGGCTGGGACGGCGGCCGCGGCGTCCACCGGCTGACCGGGGAGCTGCCCGCCGAGCACGCCGCGCGGGCCCCGATGGAGGTGATGGCCGAGCTCGGCGTCGTCGAGGACCTGCTGGCGCGCCACGCCGGCCGGCTGGAGTGGCACGCCCCCTGGCACGCCACCCACACGACCGACGCGCTGCTGCGCGGCCGGGTGGACCCCCTGGCCGTCGACGCGTACCTCGCCGAGCGCGGGCACGGCTGGCTGACGCTCAACGACAACGGGTCCATCCCGGCGACGTCCCGGATGACCCTGGCCCCCGACGCGCTGCCGCCGCGGGTCTACCACCTGATGCCGCGCGGCATCTCCAAGGGCGCGGCGATCGCGTGGGACCTCGAGCGACGCGGCCTGACCCCCGACGACGCGGTGGCGATCGGCGACAGCGTCAGCGACCTGGAGATGGCGCCGGCGGTCGGCCGGCTGTGGATCACCGCGAACGGGGCGACCGTCGACGGGATGGCCGACCTGCTGGCCGCCGTCCCGAACGTGGCGGTGACCGGTGCCGCGATGGGCGAGGGCTGGGCCGAGGCCGTCCGCGCGAGTCTCTGATGGAGTGGTTCTGTCGGCGTCACGCCGACAGAACCACTCCATCAGCTCGTGACGTCGCGGCGGGCGAAGTGGCGGAAGGCCAGCGCGGTGAAGACCGCCGCGTACACCAGCGACTGGACCACGCCCCGGAACAGGTCGCCGGAGTCGACCGGGGTCTGCAGCAGGTCGGTCCAGGCGAACTCCTCCGCGGTGGGGAACCAGTCGCGGACCGCGCCGAGCTGCTCGACCTGGTCGAGGATCGCGAAGACGAACATGGTGAACACCGCGCCGCCGACCGCGGCCAGGGGCGCGTCGGTGATCGTGGAGAACCAGAACGCCAGCGTGCCGACGACGAGCAGGTGGACGGCGAGGTAGCCGACCATCCCGGCCAGCCGCAGCAGCCCCTCACCCTGGCCGAGCGTCACGCCGATCGGCGTCTGGATCGCCTCGAACCCGAAGGCGATGCCACCGGCCACCAGTCCGGTGAGGACCAGCGCCAGCAGCGCCCCCACCGAGAGCACCAGGGCCGCGTACCACTTCTGCCGGAGCAGCCGCATCCGCGGCACCGGCGTGGCCAGCGTGTAGCGCAGCGACCCCCACTGCGCCTCGGCGGCAACCGTGTCGCCGAAGAACAGCGCGTAGACGACGACCAGGAAGAAGCTGGTCGTCGCGAACAGCACGAACAGGGTGAAGTTCAGCCCGCTGGAGGTGGCGACGTCGACGAGGTTCAGCCGGCTGTTCTCCGCCGCCTCCTCGCTGGCCCCCAGCTGCAGCGCCGCGATCAGGATCAGCGGCAGCGCGACCATCAGGGCGAAGACGCCGATGGTGCGCCGGCGCTTGAACTGCCGGCGCAGCTCGACCGACAGCCGCAGCGTGCGCTCGGGCCGGTACCCGGCGATCGCCCCCGTCGGCTGGACGTGCTCGGTCTCCATGCTCCGGCTCACGCCTCCTCCCCCACCAGCGCCAGGAACGCGTCCTCCAGCCGGCGCCGCGGCGTGAAGGCGTCGACCTCGAGGCCGGCCTCGACCAGAGCCTGCAGCGCCCGGACCCGGCTGGTGCCGTCGAGCTCGGCGACCAGCCCCTCGTCGGTGTGCACGGCCGACACCCCCGGCAGCCCCTCGAGGACGGCGATCGCGCGGTCGGTGTCGGCGTCGTCGACCAGGCCGACGAGCACCGCGCCGCCGGTGCCGACGATCTCCTCCACCGTGCCCTGGGCGATCTTCTGTCCCTTGGTCATGACGACGACGTGGCTGCAGGTCTGCTCGATCTCGCTGAGCAGGTGGCTGGACACGATGACCGTCCGGCCGGTCGCGGCATAGGACCGCAGCACCTCGCGCATCGCGTGGATCTGGGGCGGGTCCAGCCCGTTGGTCGGCTCGTCGAGCACCAGCAGGTCGGGCAGGCCGAGCATCGCCTGGGCGATCGCCACCCGCTGCCGCATGCCCTGGCTGTAGCGGCGCACCGGGCGGTCGATCGCCGTCCCCAGCCCGGCCACCTGGATGGCCTCGTCCATGTGCGCGTCCGCGGCCGGCCGGCCGGTGGCCGCCCAGTACAGCCGGAGGTTGTCGCGGCCGGACAGGTGCGGCTGCAGGCCGGTGCCCTCGACGAAGGAGCCCAGCCGGGAGAGGACGGGCGCGCCCGGGCCGGCCGCGTGGCCGAAGATGCTGATCCGCCCGTCGGTGGGCCGGATCAGCCCCATGAGCATGCGCAGCGAGGTGGTCTTGCCCGCACCGTTGGGCCCGAGCAGGCCGAGCACCTGGCCGCGGCGCACCTCGAAGGAGAGGTCCCGGACGGCGACGAAGCCGTCCTTGTAGGCCTTGGTCACGCCGGTGAAGCGCAGCGGGACGTCCTCGCCATCGGGTTCGACGGCCGACACCCGGCGGCGGCGCCGGCGGCCCCACAGGACGGCGACCAGCCAGCCGAGCAGCCCGAGGGCGACGACGGCGCCCAGCAGCACCCACCAGCGGGAGGTGCCGCCGACGGCCTCGGTCCGGCCGTCGACCTCCGGGACGCTGAGCGCGGCGCCGTCCCCGCCGGCGAGGGCCACCGAGTAGACGATCGCCTCGGCCGGCAGCGCGAACGCCTGGTCGGTCGAGGAGACGACGACCCGCAGGGTGTGCCCCGCCTCGAAGCGGTGCACGATGCCCGGCAGGGTCACCGACACCTCGGTGGGCGCGGTCGGGTCGGCCGACAGACCGGTCAGCGCCAGCGGCGCCACCTGACCGGCGGGGAGGGTCATCGAGCCGTCGGGCCCGACGTCGTAGAGCTTGGCGAACAGCGTCGCGGTGCCGCGGGCCGAGGCGACCGCGAGGTCGACCGTCGGGGCGCCCACGACCTCGACCGCGCTGTCGAGCGGCTCGCTGTCGAAGGCGGCGAACTGGCCGGGGATCTCGAAGGAGCTGCCACCCAGGGCCGCGCTGAGCGAACCCAGCCCGGGCACCACGGTGATCGCCGCGGGGGTGCCACCGGCGGGGGTGACCACCGGCTGCGTCGACCCGCTGAGCGGGAAGGTGGACCGGGTGGCGGGCTCGGCGCCGGCCAGGCCGGGGTACGCCGGCGCCACCACGGTCTGGTTGCCGCCCTGCACGTTTCCGACGCCCGCGCCGACCCCGGCGGGGACGGGGAACTCGAAGCCGGTGCCCGGGTCCTCGCCCTCGCCCCGCAGGTGCCAGTCGAACCACCCGGCGACCTGCTCGCGCAGCCGCTCCCGGGTCCGCTCCGAGCCGGAGTCGTCGTGGCCGCCGGTGTACCAGACCACCTTGACCGGGGTGCCGTCGGCGGCGATGCCCCGGGCGTTGGCGTCGGCCTGCCCCAGGCCGAACAGCGAGTCGCGGGTGCCCTGGACCAGCAGCGTCGGGGCGTCGATGCGGTCGAGGACGGTCGCCGGGCTGCTGCGGTCGAGCACCGCGGCGATCTCCGGCGTCAGCGTGCCGGTGGCCGCGGCGGTCTGGTAGGCGGCGCAGATGTCGGTCCGGAACCGGCCGCAGGTCAGCAGCTGCTCCACCTGCGCGGGGTCGACGGACGCCGGACCGAGCTGCGGGAGGCCCGCACCTGCCGCGGCCGGCAGCCCGCCCTCGTCGTCCTCGCCGGTGCCGCCGCCCAGGGCGTCGAGCAGGCCCCCGGTGGGCACCGACCCGACGCCGAAGAACAGCCCCGACCACAGCCGCTTGTAGACCCCGGCGTCCGCGCCCTGCGGAGTCGCCGCGACGGTCTCGCCGTCGGCGGCACCGACCTGGGAGGGAAACAGCGCCGCGGTCAGCGAGTTCCAGGTGATCTGCGGAGCGATGGCGTCGATGCGGTCGTCGTAGGCCGCGCCGAGGAGGGACAGCGCCCCGCCGTAGGAGGCGCCGGCGACGCCCACGCGGGGGTCGCCCTCGCCGTCGAGCAGCACGTCGTCGCGCTCGGCCAGCCGGTCGAGCTGCGTGGAGAGGTCGGCGACCTCGTAGCGCGGGTCGTTGAGGCCGATCTGGCCGGTGCTGCGGCCGAAGCCGCGCGCGGAGTAGGCGAGGACGACGTAGCCGCGCTCGGCCAGCAGCCGGGCGTCCTCGGCCACGGAGTCCTTGCTGCCGCCGAAGCCGTGCGCGAGGACGACGGCGGGGGCCGGCCGGTCCGCGGTCGCGGAGCCCGGCAGGTAGAGGGTGGTGTCGAGCTCGACGGCGTCCGCGCCCGAGCCGGAGGGGACGAGCGACTCCTCGGTGGCGACGTCCTCCGCGGCCGCCGCCGGCGCGGCCGGCGAGACGACGAGCAGGACGCCGGCGAGCAGCGGGGTGAGCAGGGCGACGAGCGCTCCGCGGGCGCCGGGGCGCGGGCGGGGACGCACGGGCCCGCGATGGGGACGCACGGAGCGGCCAACGGTCGACCGCAGCCCGGTGTTCCGGACCCGCCGCACCGGCTCGGCGCGGCCCGGCGTCAGGGCCGCCACTCTCCGGTGGCCACGAGCACGAGACCGGGGACGGCCACGTCGGGGACCTCGAAGAACCGCACCGCTGGGCCGTGGATCTCGGGGAACAGCTCGACCAGCCGGACCGCGGCCTGGCGCTGGGTCTCGTCGCCCTCGGTGTAGTAGACGGTGGTGACGGCGATGTCCCCGCCCTGGTACTGGCCCACCCCCGGCGACTCGAAGCCCTGCCCGCCGATCGCGCCGGCGACGTCGGCGGCCAGCCCGGTGATGCCGGTGGCGTTGAGCACGGTCACCGGAGCCCGGACGTCCGCGGCCGGGGCGGCGCCCTCGGCCGGCGGCAGCGGCTCGACCTCCAGCGGGGGCAGGGCCGAGCTCGGCGGCGCGGTGGCGGCCGACGTCGAGGGGGTGGTCGCGGTCGACTGCGACCGCGAGGCCTCCTCGGCGTCCGGGACGGCGAAGGAGTAGACGCCCAGCACCACCAGCGCGACGACCGCGACGGCGAGCAGGCCGGTCGCGGCGCGGCGGACACCCGAGGGGCGGCGCGGGCCGTCCTCGTCGTCGAGCCGGACCGCGGTCGCCCCACTGCGACGGCCGGACCTGCGGCGCTCGGCCTCCGCGGCCTGCCGCTCGGCGCGCAGCGCCGCCCGGCCGCCGACGACCTCCGTCGACGGCCCGGTGACCGGGCCGGTCACCGGCCCGCGGCGCAGGTCCGCGGGCTCGTCGAGGTCGTCGTCCTCGTCGACCCGGTCGTCCTCGTCGGCCCAGCGGTCGTCGGCGTCGCCGCGGTCGCGGGTGGTGGCGTTCCGGTCGGGGATCGCCTCGGTGGCCGGTGCCGGGGTCCGCCGCGCGGAGTCCTCGGCCCGGGCGGGGTTGCGGTCCGGGATGGCCGTGGTGATCGGCGCGGGGGCCGGCCGGTCCGGCTCGACGCGTGAGGGGCTGGTCCAGTCGCGGGAGCCGGAGCCGTTCCGCGACGGCGCCTCGACGGCGGCCGGCCGGCCGGCCCGCCAGGACGGCTCGGCGGCCGGCTCGGTGCCGGCGCCGCGGCGCGGACCCGCCTCCGGCCGGGGCTCGTCGCTGCCGTGGCTCGGGGTGGGGACGGCCTGGAACGGCGCGACCGTGGTGCGTGGCGCCACCGGCGCCGGGGGGGCCACCGGAGCGGCCGCCGCGGCGGGCGGGAGGGGGAGCCGCACGCGGGTCTCGGGCGCCGGCTCCACCGGACGCGGCCGCGCGGCGGGCCGTGC